>JAZDGZ010000618.1:0-4906 GCA_043806375.1 Pseudomonadota bacterium
GTGGCTATGGTCTTTCCAGCCTTCTTCCCCCAGGTAGTCCACGTCTGCCTGAGGGCCGGCCAGGATGGTTGTCGCACCCGCGTCCTTGAGCTCTTTGGCAAGGGAGAAGAGGTCCTGGCGGCCGCTCAGGGCGGAGAAACCTATGATGGGCCTCTCTCTCCCGAAATAAGTGGCCAGGGCCTCCTTGAGGAGATTCTTGTCGTCCTCTCGACAGACCGCAATAACGATGCATTCATAGGGAGTGTTCTCTTGTATGGTCGTGGCTGCAATCTGTGGTCCCAAAAGCCCATAGGTCTCGGAAGCGAAGTAACTGGTGATGATCGCCATCCTCTTTCTTGCGTTGATCCCAGGGCCTGGCATTGGGTATCTCTCCTTGGGTGAATCCCCTATTGTTGGCGGCAATGGCAGATTCAGAAGTACTGAGGCGCTGTATTCGCCTTCGAGATATTCAAAAAGCTCCCATAATGGAAAAAGGATGTAAAGCAATTTCATGCAAGAAGGCCTGCTATGCGCCCTACCCTCCGTTCTCCTCATCCAAACCAGGGCAGTAGAAGTCACAAGGGCCTTGCCGGGGAGATTTCTTTGACAGAAGAGCTTGCCCGTTGTAACGTGGGGAATCAAGATTATCTTTTTATAAGACGTGAAAGAAAGATCTGTTTGGGAGGGAAGGATTGGCATGCTTACTCCGAATGAACTTTCAAGGTATAGCCGGCAGATCATGCTCAGGGAGATAGGCGAAGGAGGCCAGGAGAGACTCAAGAGAGCAAGGGTTTTTATAGCAGGAGCCGGTGGGCTGGGGTCTCCTGTGTCCATATATCTGGCAGCTGCCGGGGTGGGGTCCATTAGAATCGTTGATCATGACACGGTAGAACTAAGCAACCTGAATCGACAGATCCTCCATTGGGACCAGGATATAGAGAAAAAGAAAGTGGAATCGGCCCTGGTGAAGCTTAAGAACTTGAATCCCACCGTCCACCTGGAGGCTTTGGAGGAGACGATTACCGAAAAGAACGCACGCGAGCTCGTGGACGACTTTGACCTGATCGTTGACGCCATGGACAACCTGCCCACAAGATACCTCTTGAATCAGGTGGCCTTGGAGAAGAATATCCCCTTCTTTCACGGGGCGGTAAATGGCTTTGAGGGACGGGCGACGACGATCATTCCGGGTAAGACGGCCTGTTTGAAGTGCACCTATAGGGGCCCCATACCTCAGGAGAAGTTCCCCGTGATCGGGGTGACGCCTGCGGTGATCGGTTGCATCCAGGCGACGGAGGTGTTGAAATATCTTCTCGGGATCGGCCAGTTATTGACCAACAGGCTGCTCATATACGATGGCTTGAATTTGAAATTTAAGGAGTTCATTCTCCGAAAGAACCCAAACTGTGAGCACTGTGCCCATTTGCATGAGAGGAGGTAGAGGTGAGCGTAAAGGTCCATCTTCATCTGACCCTCCGTCGGTTCTCCAACGGTCAGGAGACCGTCGACGTCGAGGGAAATACGGTCGGGGAATGCCTCAAAGGACTTGTCAAAAAGTTCCCTGACATGGCGGGCTCCCTGTTCGACAAGAAGGGGAAGCTCCTCAATATTGTGGAGGTCTTTGTGAATCTGGAAAGCGCCTACCCAAATGAACTGGCCAAGCCGGTGAAGGATGGGGACGATATTCATCTGACACTGATGCTGGCCGGGGGCTAAGCCGGCCTGCCGGAGTCGGGGGACTCAGGTTGCACATCCTGAGGATGCCTTCCTGTCTGCCGCCCTTCCGCCGCATGGGGCCTCTTTTCAAAGATGAGAAAGTCGGCGCCCGGGACTCAGCGTAAGGCGATAGGTGAGGCGGGCGAGGGTCCCTCTCGTTTTTGAAAAGAGACCCCCATACCCCTGCAACATGGCAAAACCGTTTTTGACAAGAATGAGAGGGACTTCCAAGTGAAAGTCGTGGGTATTGTTGGGTATAAGAAAAGCGGAAAAACGACACTGGGTCTGAGATTGTCCAAAGAGCTGTCAGATATGGGATACCGGGTGGGGGTCCTCAAACACGTCTCGGAGAAGATCGATTACGCCGACACCGATACCTCAAAGTACAAATCCCAGGTCCCCCTTGTTGTCGCCGTCTCCCAGGAGGAAGCCGAGATCATCCTTAAAGGGGAGAAGGGCGTCGACGAGATGCTCAAATACTTTGACTCCGATATCGTCCTGGTAGAGGGGTTCAAGGCGGAAAAGACCTTCCCAAAGGTCGTCTGCCTCAGGGAAGAAGGGGAGAAGCGAGAGTTGCTTGATGGATTAGAACTCTTTACGGCCTCCTTTAAACAGGGTATCTCCGATTTCGAAATAGGGAATGAGGCTCATGTCAAGAGAATGGCTGCCGTGGTCATGGAAAGGGGCTTTAAGCTGCCGAACCTGAGCTGCACCCGTTGTGGATATGCGAGTTGTTTTGAACTTGCGCGGGAGATCGTCAGAGGGAAGGAGAGCGTCGAGCAATGCGCTTCTTTGAGTCCGTCCATATCCGTCAAGATTGACGGTCATGAGTACCCGCTCAACCACTACACGTCCGCCCTTTTTAAGAACATTGTGATGGCCATGGTTTCTTCTTTGAAAGGCTTTAGAAAGGGTACGATACAGATAGAGATCCCCTGAGTGCCGGTGCCGTTGTCGGCGCGTCTCAATCAAGGAGAATAAAAGGGAGGTCTCCGATCAAAGCTCGAGACCTCCCTTTTCGTCACTCAAGGACCCGTGAATTGCGGGTGAAAAAGGGGTTACGTATTCTAGAGGGCGGCGAGCAAGGTGCCGGCCTCTTTACCTGCCACAGAAAGCCTTCTTGCGGCATCTCTTTTCTTCGATGTGCTGACATTTTGTGGGTCAACGTAATCCACAGCCTTCACGTCACAGAAACGGACACACTGGGGATCACCGTCACAGACGTCACATTTGAAGACCTTTCTGTCGATGGTGTTAAAAGACATCGCTCCAAAAGGACAGACGGCCACGCAGGAACGGCAACCGATACAGATGTCATAATCCACGGAGACCCTGCTTAAGTCATCGTCGCGGGATATGGCCTTCACCGGGCAGATATTCATGCAGGGCGCATCCTGACACTGCTGACAGGACATGGGGATATAGAGACCCTCGGCCTCCCACTTCATGACCTTGATCCGGCTCCTCTCCGGGTTGAGCACGCCGTCATGTTTGACGGAGCAGACCATCTCGCAGGTCCGGCACCCCGTGCACTTTTGGTGGTCTATGCTTAGGACTTTAGCCATTGATTTTCTCCTCTTAAAATATTTTACCTGCTACAGAAGATGAGACGGCTCGTTCGCGAGACCGAGTTCCTTCAGGGTTTCGGGCTTCGGATTGCCTTCCTTGTCCAGGCCCTTGTGCTCATAGAATTCGTCGATCATCTGGACGAATTTTTTCTTGTCGAGGACTCGGCCGACCACATCCGGGGCCCCACGCCTGCAGGGTTCGTCAAAGTAACGATGGTTCAGCATGTCGCCCTTTTTCAGGTCTTCTCTCTTGAGTCCTTCCCTGAGCTGATAGATCCGCTCGACCATGTTGGACCTTCTGGCCACGTTCCAGATCTCTTCCGGGGTCATTTCCAGGCCGGCATTGTAGTATAGGACTCTGGACCAATCCTCGAAGTTGGGAAGGGTGGCGCCCAGGAACGTCGTATGATATTTACAGATGCCAAGACAATCCACGGCCATGTAGCAGTTTTCATGCCAGAAGACTTGCCACGGTTTGCCGATATATTCCGTGTGTTCCGAGCTCAAGGGGCCCTCGTAGGGGATGGGACTGCTGTAAATCCGCCTCAATACATTTTCGGGCAGATGATAGAGGTCAATGGCCGGCCTGCTCCTCAGGTGGTCCGAACCCCGGGAGGCCGTGGCGATATTCAGGGCCAGGCCGGGGGTCCCCCTCTCGTCGGAGTGGAGGTTGCTCATGCCCTTGACCTGGATCAGATAGTCAAAGGAATTCTTCCCGATCTTTTCGGAGGCCTGGATGCCGCCCTGGGCCAACAGGTCTCCGAGGTATCCCTTTCTGAAAACGATACGGTCGATCATTTCCAGGACCGCATCATCGTTGCCAAACCTCAAATCCAAACCGTCCGTCTCTTTCGAGGTGATGATGCCGAGCTCGTAGAGCTCCATGGCCCAGGAGATGAGACTGCCGATCTCAAGGTTATCCACGCCGTACTGATCCACCAGATGGTTGGCCGTCAGCAGGGTGATGGCCCTTGGGGTGTCCGTGTTCCCGCAAAATGCACCCTGGGAGGTGTATTCCGGTCCTTCGTCATATTTCCCGGCATAGGGTCCGGAGGGAATACGGTACTGGGCGCGGCAGTGGACCTGGCAGCCGTAGCAGGCCGTCATGTGGTAAGGGCCTATGGTCTTTTCGGCGATCTCATCCAGGGCCTCGGGCTCGATCTCGTCCGCGTACTCGCACTGGTTGTACTGGAAGTTCCTGCACCGGACCCCGCCCCAGGAATTGGTGGCCCCCCAGATAAAGGGGGTCCCCAGGGTGCCCATGGTCTGATTGACCTTGGCGCTCGTGATCTGATCGATAAAACGCTTGTTGAATTCCAGGGCCTCTTGGGGATGGGCGATTTTGATATCCATGGTCCCCCGGGCCGCAATGGCCTTGAGGTTTTTGGCGCCCATTACCCCGCCTGCGCCGCAGCGGCCGGCCGCGTTTTTGATCCCGGTCATGACATTGGCATAGGCGACCTTGTTTTCACCCGCCGGGCCGATGACCGCGCACTTCACCTCCTGATCGCCGTGCTCCTCTCGAATGGCCCACTGGGTATCGGTCACCGACATGCCCCAGATGTCACGGGCATCGCGGATCTCCACTTCCCCGTTGTGGACATAGATATAGACGGGGTGTTTGGCCTTGCCCTTCACCAAAA
>JAZDGZ010000619.1:0-2911 GCA_043806375.1 Pseudomonadota bacterium
TCGAGTCCTTCTTTGCAAGAAATGGGTAGGTCTCTGGAATCAGGAAATATTTGGGTGATAACACGTCCATCTTTGCAAGATTCCTTTCGGCAGGAATCAAGTTGTTAATGATCGGACACATGGAGCCATTCGGTGATCGGACCTTGGAGCCATTCGATGATCGGGGTTATAGCGCCACCTCATGATCGGGGTTTTGGAGCCACCTCATGATCGCCATTATGGAGCCAGTCCATGATCGGGGTTATGGCACCACCCTCTGTCTCCACTGCAAGCAGTAATCCAGCCAAAAATTAGGTCTCGGACATTCCTAACTTCTCGGCTATCCTCCTGTAAATTTCATTCTCAGGAGGAAGCCCTATGTCATTCAGGAGGTTCGAGATGCACCACTATCGACAAGTTTTATCCCGTATGCGGTTGGGGGAAACCGACCGCGCTATCGCCCGCTCAGGCCTTATGGGCCGCCGCAAGATATCGGAACTCCGGCAGATCGCCGTAAAACAAGGCTGGCTGGACCCGGCAAAGCCCCTGCCCGATAATAAGGATCTTGCCCGCCACCTTCACAAACGAAACGATGATAAACTCCTGCCCTCCCTGGTCGAACCCTATAGCGATGAAGTCCTCGCCTGGAAGGAAGACGGCATTCAGGGGACCACCATCCACGCCGCCCTTGTCCGAAAGCACGGTTTCCAGGGCAGCTACTCAAGTGTCCGTCGCTTTCTGGCCCAGTTCAAAGCCGATCATCCAGAGGTCACCACCATCCTGGACTTTGATCCCGCTGAGGCCGCCCAGGTCGATTTTGGCAAAGGCCCCACGATCATTGATGTTTTTACCGGCGAGGTCATCTCCACATGGTTCTTTGTCATGACCCTTGCCTACAGCCGCCATCAGTACGCCGAGATCGTCACCGATCAGAAGGTGGGAACATGGCTTGGCTGTCACCGCCGGGCATTTGAGTTTTTCGGCGGTGTGCCCCAAAAGATGATTATTGACAATGCCAAGTGCGCGATTGTCAAAGCCTGCTTCCACGATCCTGCCGTGCAGCGATCCTACGCAGACTATGCCGAAGGCTATGGCTTTCTCATCTCTCCCTGCCCCGTGCGGGACCCCAAAAAGAAAGGCCGCGTCGAGTCAGGGGTCAAGTACATCAAGAGGGGCTTCCTTCCTCTTCGGGACTTCCGGACTCTTGCCGATGCCAACAACCAACTCAAGCAGTGGATACTGGGAGAGGCCGGCAATCGCCTCCACGGCACCACCAGGCAGCGGCCTCTGACCCTTTTCGCCGAAACCGAACGCCATTTACTGCAACCTCTGCCTGACAGACCTCCCGAGTGCGCCCAATGGGCTCAGGTAAAACTGCACGGGGACTGTCACGTCCGTTTCCTCAACTGCCTCTACTCGGCCCCCTTTCGCCTGAGCGGTAAAACCCTCTGGCTTCAGGCAACCGATGCCGTTGTGCGGGTTTTCCACGATTATCAGCTCGTCGCCTGTCATCCCAGGCTCACTCAGCCAGGTGCCCGGTCCACCGTGGACGATCACATGCCCCCCAACGCCCTGGCCTACAAAATGCGAGATCCTCAGTGGTGTCTGAAGCAGGCCCGCACCGTCGGCCCCTGCTGCATGGAGTTGATCGAAACCCTGTTTGCCGATCGGGTCCTGGACAACCTCAGGGCGGCTCAGGGCATTATCCGGCTGGGCGATAAGTACGGCGCCGAGCGGCTGGAAGCCGCAGCCCGCCGTGCCCTCTTCTTTGACAATCCCCGCTACCGAACCGTCAAGACCATCCTCAAGAAGGGGCTCGACCAACAACTACCCGATCAGCAGCCCTTGTTTGGATCCCTGGCCGAGGTATACACCGGCAAGGCACGTTTCGGTCGAAATATCAATATCTTGAGCGCAAACTGAAAGGAGGCCTCTCATGCACCCCATGCCAGAAATCATTCCCATGCTCAAAGAGTTGAGGCTCTCCGGGGTCCTCGATTCTCTTGAACAACGAAACCGCCAGGCCATCGAACAGAAACTGGCCTATACGGACTTCCTCGCCATGGTCGTCCAGGATGAGATCGCCCGAAGGGCTCAAAAAAGACTCACCCTCGCCCTGCGACGGGCAAACTTCCGTAATCAAAAGACTATCGAGGACTTTGACTTCACCTTCAACCCTTCCATCAACCGGGCCCTCATCATGGATCTTGCCGCCTGCCGGTTCATCCAGGAGAAGGTCTCGGTCTTTATCGTCGGTCCCTGCGGTACAGGCAAGAGCCACCTCGCTCAGGCTCTCGGGCATTGTGCCGTAAGAAAGGGCTATGATGTGGCCTTCACCACACAAAGTGCCATGCTCTCAAAGCTCAACGCCGCCCGGGCCACCCACACCTATGAGCGGCAGTTTAATCAGCTGACCAAAGTAGGTCTTCTCATCGTTGACGACTTCGGCCTTAAGCCTCTTCGCCCTCCTCAGGATGAAGATCTTCACGACATTGTTTCCGAACGCTACGAGAGGCGACCAACCATCATCACCAGCAATCTGGACCTGATCGAGTGGGGCGAGGCCTTCCCTAACAAACTCCTGGGCGCTGCCACCATCGATCGGCTCAGGCACGGGGCATACAAGGTCGTCCTGGATGGAAAGAGTTTCCGCAGTCCCAGGAACGTCTCTGATACCCCAAAAAAAGACCTTTCAAAAAACTCAAAATCCGCTCTTGCGAAAGGAGGTGAAAAAAGCTAAATTGGCCACTTGCTGAGACCCGTTTTCGGCCACTTACTGCTGGCTCCATAACCCCGATCTTGGGTGGCTCCATAATACCGATCCGTGACAATAGGCTTTCCGTTGTAGAGGAACACATGGCCGCCATGAATCGGCCTTGGTATTCTGGAAAGGACCCGGTGAAGTTCTTCTCCGATAGGGATTGACCTTGGT
>JAZDGZ010000620.1:0-5731 GCA_043806375.1 Pseudomonadota bacterium
CCCGCGTGTGCCCGTTTTCTGTCATTTCGACCGAAGGGAGAAATCTTAAAATCCCGCTACGTGCAAAATCAAGATTTCTCACCCCCGTTCAATCGGGGGTTCGAAATGACATTACGACACAGCCTCTTGCGCCGGAATGACCCCCGGCAGCCTACAGATCAGGGTCAGGGAGCTTAAGTTAACGGCATTGCATATGACGGGAAAGGCACATCCAAAGGCGGATCAATCCGCTTTCACGGATGTTTCGAGTTGGAGCCGGTATTTTTCTATCTTAGAATGCAGGGTAGGCCTTGAGAGGCCCAGAAGCTTTGCAGCTTGGGAGCGATTGCCTCCCGTAAGGGTGAGCGCCTCACTGATCAGCATGCTGGCGAATTGATCCATGCACTTGTCAAATAGATTTTCTTGATCCTCAGAGAGCAATCTCTCCCTCACCCCCTGCCTGATGACCTCATCAGCGGCCTCGCCGGCAAATCCGGTTCCCGGTGTCTGGTGGCTGATGGCTTGAGATACCGTCTCGGGGTTCAGAGGGGTCCCTCGGTTGAATATGAGCGCCTTCTGGATCGTATTGGCGAGCCCCCTTACATTGCCCGGCCAGGGGTAGTTGTTAAGAACCGGGATGGCCTCTTTGGTGATCCCGGGGTTTGGCAAGCCCATTTCGAGGGCGTATCGAGAGACGAAGTACTCTGCAAGTACTGGGACATCTCCGGTTCGCTCACGGAGCGGGGGAAGCCAGACGGTGACTACCTTGAGCCGATAGTAGAGGTCCTCCCGGAATCGACTTTCAGCGAGGGCCGTTTCCAAATCCCTGTTTGTCGCGGCAATAATCCGGACATCAACTGGAATGATTTCCCGGCCTCCAAGGCGTTCGATGCTCCTTTCCTGCAGTAACCTTAATATCTTGGACTGAATGGTGAAGGGCATGTCACCGATCTCATCGAGGAGAATGGTCCCGTGACTGGCCTGTTCAACTTTGCCTACCCGCCGATAGGCGGCTCCCGTAAAAGCCCCTTTCTCGTAACCGAACAATTCGCTTTCAAGCAGGGTTTCGGGAATCGCGACGCAATTGATCACAAGAAAGGGTTTGTTGGCCCGCAGGCTATGATGGTATATGGCCCTGGCCACCAGTTCCTTCCCTGTCCCGGATTCACCCCTGATAAGGACCGTTGCGTCCGTGGGGGCTACACGCCCGATGGCCTTATAAACGTCCTGCATGGGCTTGCTCCGGCCGATGATGGCCTCGCCGGAGGCCTTGTCAGGAACGGTGTTCATGTCCACAGGGGAGCGCATGAAGCGGCCCGCTTCAAGGGCTTGGCCGATGGTGGAAAGCAGGTCGGGAATATCAAAAGGCTTGAGTATATAGTCAAAGGCACCCATTTTTGTGGCCTCTATGGCCGTTTCGGTGGTGCCGTAGGCGGTCATGATGATGACAGGGAGTTTAGGCTCCATCTCGTGGACCGCCTTAAAGGTTTCAAAACCGTTCATACCCGGCAGGCGCATGTCCAATATAACCAGATCAGGGATGTCGGTCTGGACCATTTTTAGGCCTGCCTCCCCGGAGGGAACGCTTTGAACCGTATAACCCTCTTCCGTCAAAAGCTTGTGGAAGCTCTTTCGCAACTGATCATCATCGTCAATGATTAGGATTCTGCTCAATTTTTGACTCCTTCACGGAAGGCACAAGAGCCTCTTTTCCAGAAGAGTGAAGCTCCCCGCGCTTCCGCGCGGGGCATCTGTGACAAAGCCAAGCGGAACTGCGCCGAAGCCAACCCGGCTTCGCCCTGCGGGCTGCGCCGCGGTCGCCTGTCGCCATTCCTCCCCGTGCTTCCGATCGGGGCATCCTGGCGAAGGCGAGTGAAGGCTTCACTCCAGCATAAGCGCCATTTCTCGACCATCATTACCCGCCCATTCCCAGGGACGCGCGGACGAAAAATATCGAAGGATCGCTTACCACTCATTGTTCCGGGTTTACAGGAAGGGTAATGGCAAAGGATGCTCCTTCACCCTCCTTGGACGTAAGATCAAGCCGTCCGCCGTGCTCTTCCACGATTCGAGCGGCAATACTCAACCCCAGCCCGGAGCCTTCCTCTTTTGTGGTGAAAAACGGCTCAAAGACCTTTCTTTGTATGGCCTCTGGAATTCCAGGGCCGCTATCGGTTAGGCGAATGACGATGATCCGGCCTAATGATTCTTCGTAGGCCTCTTCTTCGTCGATATTGATGAAGCCGCCCCCCTTCATGGCCTCGCACGCATTTACTACGATGTTCACCAGGGCCTCCTTCAGCAGCTCAGGATCTGCCACAATCTCCGGGAGGATCTTCTTCCGGTTGAGCTTTATCTCAACATTGTAAGATTCAAGACGGTGCCTCAACAACCGAAAAGCCAGATCTACCACTTCCGAAGGGCTGATCTTCTGCATCTTGAGTTTGGGCGGACGGGAGAACTCGAGAAAGTTTTGTACAATATTATCAATATGCAGGATCTCTTCAGAGATGACTTGAAAGTCCTCTTTCTGGTGAGCGTTAAGATTAAGGGCGCGATGCAGGGAAAACAATCGCATTTTCACAGACGTGAGAGGATTCCGAATGCTATGAGCCATCCCTGCGGCCAGTTGCCCAACCACGACCATCTTTTCTGCCTGCAACAGATGCTCCCGACTTCTTTCGAGCTCAGATTGGGTTTGGTCGATATTCTCAATGAGGCCCCGAACACTGCGACTGAGCGCCTTGACCTCATCATCCGATTTTTTTGAAAGAGAATCTCGATCTGCCTCCATGGCCAATCTGCGCACCGGACCCAGGATATTATTGACCAAGACAAAGGCCAAAAAGACTGCAAGAATCAGGACAATGAATATGGCGGTCCCTGCAACGATTCTAAGCTTCTGGGCCTGGGCATAGCTGTCGTCTCTGATGTGTTTTAACTTCCGGGTATAGTGATCTTTGTATATTTCACAAAGTTCGAGGACCTTGAAGAAGTGTTTGCGTACCTGCTTGTGGAGTTCGGCGCCCTTCTCGGCCTCTCCGGCCTTATAATAGTTGATGACCTGATCCTTCAGGGTCACGTATTGGATATATTCCGCCTCAATTCGGTTAACGGATTCCCGTTCCGAGGGGGTATCAACGATGGTGCACGCCTCGTCGAGGCGGTCCTTGAAGACCTGACGGTATTCTCCAAGGCGTCTGAGCCAATCAGGATCCCGGTCCTGGAGATAATAGGAAACGAATCCCTTCTGGTTAATGAGTGCAGTTTCGAGGGCTTCCGCCGTCTGGAATCCGGCAACGTTCCTATCGATGACGTCTGTCAGGAGGCCTTCCATCCGATAGGTATACCAGACCATCACCAGACCGCCCAGCACGGTAATCATCACCAGGGTGATCAAGATGAGGTATATTCGGATCCTCAGGCTAACCTGTTTCCACATTTTCAAATCACTTTATAAGAGTCACGGGCATCCCCATCAAGGGCCAGATGACAAGCGCAGCTATGCCTATAACCAGCATCAAGAGAATGCTCGCGGGAATTCCATAGAGAAAGAACTCGCCGGGCGAGAACTGCCTCGAGTCGTAGGCAATGGCATTGGGGGCAGCTCCTACCAATAAGAGAAAAGGCATGCCGGCCGTAGCCAAGGAAGCGAACAGGATCACTTCAGGAGCCACTCCCAGGTAAGGTGCGATAACCAGAGCCACCGGAAGGGAGATGGTGATGGCCGCCACATTCATAATGAAGTTGGTCATAACCAAGACGAAAAAGGCGATGCTCATGACAAAGACAAACCAGTTGACCTTTTTGAACATCACGAGCCAGTTCACGGCGAGCCATTTGGCCGCCTCGGTCTCCCACAGACAGAAACCGAGGCTCATGGCCCCGGCAAAGAGAAGAATGATGTTCCAGGGCATTTCCTCAAGGTCTGAAAGATCCAGGATTTTGGTCAAAAAGAAGAGGATCGTAGAGATGAGTATGATGGCTGTCTTGTCGAGCGGTTGAAGGGCCGGAACAAAGGAGCGTAGAGACATGGCTACGATGGAGCCAAAGACGATGATGGCCGCCAGGATTTCTTTTCCGCTCAGAGGTCCCATCTCGGCACAGAGGAGCTTTGCCCTTTCCCTTATACCGGGGATCCTCTTCTTTTCCGGCTTGAGAAAGACCATGAAGAAACCCCAGAGGAGGAGCGTCATGATCCACCCGATGGGAAACATATAGTAACTCAACTCGAAGAAACTCACGTTCCTGCCCACGATATCATTGAAGAAGCCAAGGGCCACTGCGCCGCGTGCGGCCCCAAGGAGGGTGATGATGCTGCCTGCCCCGGCCACGTAAGCCATTCCAATGAAGAGCCCCTTCCCGAACTTGGTCGGCTTGTCGTTTTCTCCGTAAAGGCTATAGATGGCCAGAAGGAGCGGATAGATGGTGGCGGCAACAGCCGTATGGGCCATGATATGGGTCAGGGCTGCGGTGACCACAAAGCACCCGAGGTAGATCATGCTGGTCCTTTCGCCAACAACGATCAGCATTTTGTAAGCCAAACGTCTCGTCAGCCCCGTCTTTGTAAAGACCATTCCGATAACGATGGAGGCGAAAATGAACATCACGGAGGGATCCATGAAATCTTTAAAGGCCACCTTGGCCGGCCGGATCAAGAAAAGGGCCTGCAAAACACCGATGGTCAGGCTGGTCACCCCAATGGGGACCACCTCAAAGACCCACCAGACCCCGGCCAGCAAGAAGACAGCTATGGCCCCCTTTGCCTCTTTGCTGAGGGGAAAGTGCTTTCCAAGGGGATCTATAGCGTCGGGCCACTGGGGGGAAAAATAGACCACTAGGAAAAGGATGATGCCGATGCTCATAAAGATGAGCCGTCCCCATTCGATTTTGGTTTTCGGATGTGCAAATCTAAGTTCGCTTCTCATAGAGGTGTCCTCCCCCGCTCCTCTGCGGTTGTTCCAATAGTAAAATCGTCCGTCAGGCCGTAGTGACCCAGGAGACCCGAAACGGGACATGCAATGATGGTCTTAAAACTCCTTCTCGAGGTCCATGAATGTTCTAGCCACCCCGGAGTCCCGTCTCAACCATCAGGAAAGCGAGCGGGTCTTCCCAACCAAGACCAACGGTGCAGATGGTCTTGTATATGTGTACGAGTCGGCTGTCAAACGATCATTGACAAATGGGTAGGGTGTTGCCCTTCAAGGGGCAAAATGCACGCATGATACCAAAAAAAGGGATAGAATAAAAGAGGGGCGCTGCAAAATTTCTTCAGGGCATAACCCCGTATTTCTTGAGCTTGGAATGAAGGGTTTTTCGCGTGATTCCCAGTCTCCTCGCGGCTTCGCTCTTGTTGCCCCCTGCCAGATCCAGTGCGTTCAGGATGGTCGCCTTTTCAACCTCTTCGAGGGGGAGATCGCCGGGGATCGGACCTGTTTTTGCCTCCATTTGTTTCAGTGAATCCTCGACGATCATCGGGAGGTCCTCCTTATCCAGGTATTCTGATCGTGCAAGGACCACCCCCCGCTCAACGGCATTCATCAGTTCCCGGACGTTGCCGGGCCAATCATACTTCAGGAGCCGGTCCACGGCCTGGGGTGTGAACCCCTTTATTTGCTTGCGGTTTTTTTCAGAAAAGCCCCTCAGAAAGTGCTGCGCCAAGAGGGGAATATCCTCCCTTCTCTGCCGAAGCGGTGGAATCATCAGGGTAACGACGTTCAAGCGATAATAAAGGTCTTCTCGGAATCGGCCC
>JAZDGZ010000621.1:0-6397 GCA_043806375.1 Pseudomonadota bacterium
TCTTTTGCCTCATCAACACCGGCAACATCATTAAAGGTAATTTTCTTATCTTGTCCATCTTGCGATAAGCGGGTACGCGCCTTTCCCAGGGCCACCGGATTGAAGCCCCATTCATTACCCTCCTCCGCACTTGCCGCGATAAACCAAATCACATCAGCGCCATCTCATCCTGAGGCGCCGCAGACTCAACCAACAATGCGCAAGGCAAATACGGCACGAGGTTGAACAGCAGTATACCTATTCTAAACAGCGCCATACCAGCATAGTGTATCGAATCAAACTTCTCAATGGATAAATTAAACCATTTACCGTGAAATCGATATATCCAATCATGTGCCAGAGTGAAGAACAAAAACCACCATAGCAACAATCCTATGTTTATTACTGCGCACCACGCCAGGACGTCACGAATGATTTCAATCGTCATTATTCCTCCTCTGATTTTCCAGGGTTCAGTTCCCAGAAAATGCCGCTGGTTCTTTCAGCCCTGTATCGTCACCACCCTTGTCACCTCTATCAGCAGTTACCCGTTCTGTTTCACATACGCCTTCACTATCAGGATAATTTCCTTTCCATATTTCTCTACAAAGTGAGGGCCGACACCCTGTACCATGTGCAATTCATCATAGGATGTGGGCAGGCCTGATGCCAAATGGTCCAGGACTCTGTTGGTAAAAATGCGAAAGGCAGGGAGACCATTTTTTTTGGCCATACCCGTTCGCCACTCTCTCAGGGCATCATACAGTTTTGGATTTTCCGATGCACCGGACCCGGCTTTTCTGATCACTTGACGGGCGGCTTTCTTCTTCCCTGCAGCTTGGATTTTGCCCCTTGTTTTTCGAACCCCGCCCCGCAATGTTATGGCTAGGGACGGGATATCTTTGGGATCAAAAGCATATCCCCTCTTTGTAAGCTCTGCTCTCTTGTAATGAATCCGTTCCCCTTCCTTTTCAAAACTATGTTCACTGAGGCTTATCAGATCCGCCTTAGCCAGGGACCTGAGAAGGTTTTCAAAGTCCGACCGTGGAAGAACAGAACCAGGGCAGGCGCCACTGTAAAGCACGCCGGTGCTGAGACTGTCAACACCCTTTAGCGTAGAGATCACCTCTGATATGATCCTTTCTTCCTCTCTATCCGGTCTGCGAGACATGGATGCTATTGTCTTTTCAGGCGCGCAGAAGTCACACAGGCCGCATGGCCTGCCATTATCTGCAAGGTCGCCAAAGTGCCGGACCAGGTGGAGCATTCGGCAGGAAAAAGAGTCGGCAAAACGGGACATCTCATCAAGCTGGCTGAGTCTGTGATCGCTCTGGGCTTTATAGGTTATAGGCCACTTACGCTGTCCCCGCCGCGCGGTCTCATCCGGATCGACCAGCGCACCTCCATGGATCCAGAGTTTTTCCAATGCAGCATCAAACTCCTCTTGCTCCATATTCAGTTCCTCACGCAGTTCTTCCACAGGTATTTTATTCTCCGTAAGCCGATCATAGATCCGTTTCAGAATGCTTTCGTGAGGGTAGCTTTTTTCGTGGAAAAACTGGTGAACCCGTCGGTCGCCGTAGGAATGAAGAAGAATCGCGCAGGAAGGGTTACCGTCCCGTCCTGCGCGCCCGATTTCTTGATAATATGCTTCCAGACTGCCGGGTAAAGCGGTATGGATCACGGTACGGACATCCGGTTTATCAATCCCCATCCCGAATGCAATGGTTGCAACGATCGTGTCCAGTTCTCCCGAAAAAAAAGATGCCTGGACCTTATCTCTCACCTCGGATGACAGGCCTGCATGGTAGGAAGCCACAGAAAACACCCTCCCGAGCTCATTGGCCAGGGCTTCCGTCTTTTGCCTTGTAGGGGCATAGATAATGGCCGGTCTGGATTCCTTCCTCTGAAGGATCTCTAAGACCTTTTGGGGCCGTTCCGATGGCAGGAGCTCCACGAGTTCAATGGCGATATTGGTCCTCCTGAACCCGTGGATGCACATCTCAGCTCCGGCCACCCCGAGCTGCTGGATTATGTCTTCTTGGACCCTCGGTGTCGCCGTCGCCGTCATGGCGATGACCGGTGCGGGCCGAAGGATCGGAAGCCTTTCCCCGAGCAGTCGATAGTCAGGCCTGAAATCATGACCCCACTGGGATATGCAGTGGGCCTCATCTATGGCAATCAGTATGGGTTTGCGCCTGGCAAGCATCTCAGAAAAGCCCGGGACCGCCAGTCTCTCAGGAGCGATAAAGAGGAAATCCAGCTTCCCGTCAAGATATTGCCTGCAGACCTGGCGTGACTGAAGGCGTGTACGGCCGGAATGTATCCGCTCCGCTTCAAGCCCCTGTTCCCTGAGGCCCGCAGTCTGGTCCTCCATCAAGGCAATAAGGGGACTGACCACAAGGGTTGTTCCGCCCCGGGCGATCCCAGGGAGCTGATAGCATAATGACTTTCCGGATCCTGTAGGCATGACCAGGAGGAGATCCTTGCCCTGGGTGACGGATTCACAGACCTTTTGCTGATACGGCCGGAAGGCATCAAAATGGAATACGTCCTCTAAAATGCTTCTCAGGCTGTCGGCATTCCGCTTTACCTTTCTTTTCCCATGCCCTATCGTCTCCCTTTGTTCTTGTCCGCCGGCAGAGGCTTCTATCCTTTTCCCATAGACGTGATCCATGGCCGCGATCCCTTCCGATGCGGGATCATGCCCGAAATAGTCGTCATCCGAACAGGGTGGCGGTTCATCAAAGGCAGGCAAACCCGGAGGCCCTTTTAAACTTTGATCATCGGTCATCTCTTTCTCATACGCATTAGTCGGTCATTGGGTCCTGGACAGCCTTCCGCGTTGAAGGCGGACTCGACCTTCATGAGAGCGTGTCAGGAGATCGCAGATTTCCTTGCCAAGCACCCTTCTCTGCCATGCCCTCAGGGCATCAATGCTCTCAAGATCCTCCTGGCTTTTTGGACATGCAAGGGCGAGTGACTCTATCTGGGCGTTTGTGCATACAAGAGCGAGATCCACACCCATCTCCTTTGCTCGTTGCTCCCTCCAGGACCTAAGGGCCCATACCCTTCTCGATACCTTGGCGCTGATCCGCGGCTCGGTCTTCCCGGGGAAGACAGGGAGTTGATTTTCCGGCAGCGCCAGGGATTTTTCCGCCTTTTTCAGGATAGCAGGGCCCAACACCCGCACTTGCTTGGCGCTCAATCCCTTTATATCCGCCAGGTCTTCTTCGGTCACCGGTTTCCTCTCCGCGATTTCCATGATCGGCTCGTTTCCGAGGATCTTGAAGGGGGGACGATCCCTGCGTCTGGCCGTCTCATCCCTTAATTTCAGGATCGATTCCAGGACTGCGAGGCCTCTGGGATCAAGCTTCCTCGCGCCTTTGAATTTCAGAAAGAGCGGATGACCGTTAGCAGGAACAGGGCGCACCTGGCTTAGGCGTTCACACTCCTCCTCAACCCACAAGAGTCGATCTTTGTCCCGCAATTCTCTCTCAAGTATTCTGCTGAGGGGGAGGAGGTGGCAGGTATCGTGAACCGCATAGGCAAGCATGGCGGGGGGTAAGGGCCTCTCCGACCAGTCCCTTTTCTGATACTTTTTATCCACGGCAACGCCCTGCCTCTTTTTCAGGAGGGAGGCAAGGCCGGTTTCCGCGATTCCAAGAAACCTTGCCGCGATCTGGGTGTCAAAGAGTGCATTGACTTCAATTCCGAAATCCCTGTAAAGGGAACGCAAATCATAATCGGCCCCATGGAAAATTTTTCGGATATTGGGGTCTGAAAAGACCGGAGCAAGGGGTGAAAGGTCATCCAAGGATAGAGGATCCACCAGGATGTTCTGTAATGGCGTGGAGATCTGGATGAGGCAAACCTTCTCCTGATAGTGGAACAGGGAATCGGCCTCCACATCCACACCAAGCTCCGTCTCCCCTTTAAGTTCGGCGGCTATGCTGTTAAGATGCCTTTTGTCTTCGACCAATATATATGGGGGGTGCTCTTTACTCATGCTCTCTCATGCCTTTACCACTCCCTTCACTCGGTTCAAGGCCTTGCCTCTGGTCCTGGAGGGAGTTCAGTACATCCATCAGATTCGACAGCCTTCGGTCTTTGAGATCATCAACCAGGCGGGTCAGGGAATAAAGGGCTCGGGGGATGTAGGCCTCGAAATAGGTCTTTCCCCTGACCTTGCTCAGAAAGGCAAAGGCCCCCAGAATCTGGAGATTCCGCTGAATAGCCAGATAGGGAAAATGCCTTTGAAAGTCTTCAACCCGTTCGGGCTGATCATCCCCCAGAATCCGCAAATAGCATTGAAAGACCTGGTCCCTTTCAATACCCGAAAGATCCGTGTACGGATCGATGATCAAGGAGGCGAGATCATAACCGAGGGGCCCTAGGCGACCGCCCTGCCAGTCCAGGATTCCCATTTGGGCATCGGATACCATGATGTTCCTGGACTGGAAATCCCGGTGCAGGAAGAAATCGCTCTCCCCCTTCATGGCCCTTTCGGCGAGATGCTTGAAAGGACCTTCGAGTTCGGGCCAGTCCTTCTTGAGCCCGAGGTATTTGTGGAGAAAGGCCTCTCTGAAATAGTCTGTTTCGAAACGACGCATCACCTCAACATCATATCTTTCCGTCTGACAGGTCCAGGACATATCAAAACCCTTTGATCCCTCTGTTTGAAGTCGAAACAGGATTTCCACGACCTTTTCGTATAAAGAGAGTCGGTCCTCCCTGCCTAGGACGGCCTCTTGGAGGCTTATCTTTCCCATATCTTCCATGATGAACCACCCGTTCATCAGGTCATATCGGTAGATCTTAGGCACGGGTATCCCCTTTTCAAAGAGGTGTGTCCCTATCCTGAGATAGGCCACGTTTTCGCGGTTCGAGAAATCATCGGTCGGTCTGTTTTCCATGGCAATATAGGTCAGGCCGGACTCAGCCGGTTCGATGCGCCAGAAGTCCCTCTTAGAGCCGTCCCCTGCCACGGCATGGCAGGCAAACCCCTCGGAAGGCAAACCCGTATCCTTCAAAAAAAGACGGATGAATTCCGATATTCCCGAATCACACTCCCGCGAAGGTCTCATAGGGCCTCATCAACCACACCTCAATGGGGGAAAACCTCGGATTCAGTCAAGCCCCCTTATCAAAGACTCGAATTGCGTCTCCCCCGTCCATGAGGCCTTCCCGTCTCTCTCAAAGACCACGTCTTTGCTGATCTCCAGGAGTTCACAATGGCTGATCACCTCATTGACGGCCAGGTATATGCCATAGCCCTTAAGCAGTCTCGGTTCGAAGTGTTCCACGGCTATGTCCTCGACACTCAAGGGCCCGTCTTTAAGGATTCTCAGGATATCGGAACATCGATCGATATGGTGTTTTATCAGTTCCTGCACACGAGACTGGAGATCTATGAATTGCCATTGGCCCCCAAAAAATAAGCGGTGGGAAGGCAGGACCATGACCTCACTTTGCCCCTTCCCCATCCCGGCCAATCTCCTGAGAGACCTAATGTATGCCCTCAGGCCGTAGAGCTCCTGTGCCTCGACATATTTGTCCGGGATCATGGCCTTGGTGAGGCCAAAAAACCCTTCCTGGGTGGGGACGGGCGTAATATCCGGTAAGATCGTGTCCCCCACCAGCATGGCTTCGTCACCCACCAAGAGGGTGATGGCATCCGGAGAGTGTCCCGGCACATGAGCAAGTGTAAGCCCGCTGCCCAAGCTGTGCCGTGGATTGCTGACTCCCTCGATCTCCAACCCCATCTTTTCTCTGTGGTAATCCAAACAGGTCTTTTGGGCAAAGGATTGAGGCAGGGCGCAGTGCCAGCATGACGCCGGAAACGTCCTCTTCCAATCTACGGGCGCCATCGAAGGCGCCGCCTTGCTGAGACATGGATAGATTTCGTGCGCCATGATTCGGGCGCCCGTCAAGCTTGCGAATCCAAAAAGCCCTCCATCATGGTCTTCATGGCCATGACTCAGGATGACCGCTTCTATATCTCCCCCCCGAAATCCTGCATACTCTATCATCTCCAGCAGCCTTGGCCCCATGCCCCTTCCCCCTGTGTCCCACAAGAGAGCTCTTTCGGCCGTCACCAGATAATTCCAGGTAGGGCCGAGATGCCATTCTTCACTGGAGATGTTTTCCGTGGCAAAGCCGAAAATCTCAGTGCCGGAGGGGAGGGCTATCCTGATGATCATGTGGTTCCCGTTTTCATCCCCTTTCCGGAGCACCTCTATTTTTTCTGGATCCATTCTACGTTCCTTCCTGATCCCGCGCGACACTAATACAAACGCATCAAGTCGCTTGTTGATTACGCCCACTCACCCCGCCCTCTCCCCCGCGGGGGAGAGGGGAAGGGTGAGGGGGATTCGGGCGGATGTCGCAGGAATAACTGCGTTTGCATTAGTCAACG
>JAZDGZ010000622.1:0-3639 GCA_043806375.1 Pseudomonadota bacterium
CCAGTTGAAACCGGGGGATGTGGTCATTATGGATGCGGCAGGGGGTGGGGGATATGGCAATCCTCTGGAGAGGGACCCTGACCTGGTTGAACAGGACGTGCTGGAAGGTTATGTGACGCCCGAACTGGCCAAGAAGGATTACGGGGTGGTCATCGATCCCAAGAACATGAAGGCGGATCTCCCTGCGACGGAGAAGCTGCGAAAGTCGATGAGGCAGGCTGCTTGAGGTGGGCTCCCCCTCGACCGTGTTCCGCCCCCACGCGTCATTAGGAAAGGGGAGGATGTGTTGTACTTACTCTGACGAAGGGTAGACTTCGCATTTCTTGTCGCTTTGACAGAGCTGAGCACTGCGGATAACTGGTCCCGCGGCAATTTTACTATTTGGTCTTGGCGATTATTATTTGAACCGCAGAATATCGAACAAGGAATTTCGAATATCGAAGTGAAAACTTCATCATTCTGCGGTTCCTTGTTCGACATTCGATATTCCATATTTTTGAACATTTACACCCAAATCCCGAGAGACCCCTGGGTCGATTGTTGGTAAAGGCCAGCTTCATCAAAGGGGGATAGAGGGGGATTTTTGGGGACCTAATTTCTGAATGATTGAACACAAGGAGAGGAACCATGGATCACGCGAAAAAACTGTACCCTTCAGGCTTTAACCCTCTGTTTCTCAAACCCTCCCGCCCCCTTCCCAAGGAGGTGGCCGTGGTTGGCGCGGGAACGATCGGGCCGGACATAGGCTATTATCTGAAAACCGCCTTGCCCGGGATCAAACTTTACCTCGTGGACGTGGTGGAGGCCCCGCTCAAGAACGCGGCGAAACGGCTTCAGGAGTACACGTCAAAGGCGGTGGAAAGGAAAAAGCTGAAGGAGGACAAGGCCAGGGAGATCCTTCAGAACATCGTCTACACCATGGATTATGAGGAGATCAAAGACTGCGAACTCGTGATCGAGGCGGCCACGGAAAACATCCCCCTGAAGCAGAAGATCTTTGAGCGGCTGGAAAGTGTTGTGAGCGAAGAGACCATCATCACCTCCAACACGAGTTCCATCCCCGCAGACAGGATTTTCAACAAAATGAAGAACCCGGAAAGGGCCACCATCACCCACTTCTTCGCCCCGGCATGGCGCTCCCTCCCTGTGGAGGTGATCCGGTGGGAGAAGGCCGACCCGGAGGTGATCGACTATCTCTTCTGGTTCTTCGCCCAAACCGGCAAGGTGCCGATCATTACGGACAACGTGCTTTGCTTCATGCTGGACCGTATCTTCGACAACTGGTGCAACGACGCAGGCTATCTGCTCTCAAAGGCGAGCGCGGCGCAGATAGACAAGGCGGTCGAAAAATTTGTCTCCGCAGGTCCCTTCTACGTCCTCAACATGGCCAACGGCAATCCCATCATCGTGGAAACCAACACCCTTCAGATGGAGGAGGGCGACTGTTACAAACCGGCCCCCATCTTTCCCTCTGTGGACAGGTGGTCCACCGTGCGGCCGGGGAGCAAGGTGGAGGTCCCGGAGGATCTGAAAAAGGCGATCCGCGACCGGATGCTCGGCATCCTCTTTTCCCAGAGCTTCGATATCATCGACAGGGGCATCGGCACCAAGGAAGACCTCAACTTCGGCTGTCAAATCGCCCTGGGGTTCAAGAAGGGCCCTCTCGACATTATGCACGTCCTCGGCGAGGCGGAGGTGATGCAAATAGTGAAGACCTTTGACCAGGAAAGACCCGGATTCCCTTTGCCCAAGGCCTCTTTCGCCTCCTATCAGGCTTTCAACCGATACCTCCTTGTGGATGATATGGACGGGGTCAAGATTATCACCATTCGACGGCCCCAGGCCCTGAACGCCATCAGCGATGAGATCAACAACGAGATCCTGTCCGTGCTCAAAGAGAACGCGGATAAGCCCGAGGTCAAGGGTTTCGTCATTACGGGTTACGGGACCAGGGCCTTTTCCGCAGGCGCCGACATCGGGAAGTTCCCCGATACCCTGGGAAACAAGGAGGCTGCCACGAAATACGCGAAAGACTGCGCCGAGGTGCAGCTTTTCATGGACCAGATGAAAAAGCCCGTGGTCGCTGCGGTCAACGGCATGGCCCTTGGCGGGGGATTCGAGATCGCCCTTCGGTGCCACAGTATTGTGGCTACCAGGAATGCCACGTTCCAGTTCCCGGAGATTACCCTGGGAATCCTGCCGGCGATCGGCGGCTGTGTTGTCCCCTATCGAAAATGGCCCCAGGGAGCAAAGCTCTTCAACGAGATGATCTGCCTGGCAAGACCGATCAGCGTTCAGGAGGCCCATGATATCGGGATGGTCAAGACGATTACCGACGATTATTCGAGCCTGATCAAGGCGGCTGTGGAAGAGGTGAAGGCGATTCATGGCAAACTGCCCAGGATTCCCGACCACAAGGTGGATCTGCCCGAGTTTGAGATCCCCGATCCCCCAATGGCCGGGAAGCAGGTGCTCAGCAAGGAGGCGGTCGCCATCACCGTGAAGACGATCAAGGCTGCAGCTGCGGCAAGTACCCTTCCAAGGGCCCTCGAAATCGGCTATCAGGGCTCGGCTGAGATCGCCTGCACCGAGGCGGCCAAGGAAGGCATCACCGCCTTTCTGGAAAAGAGGAGGCCCGAATTCAAAAAGTAGCGTTTAAACAGGTTTTGCGAGAAAAAGGCAGCCTTGCGGGCTGCCTTTTTTGTTGGTCTCAAGGCATTCACCTCGATTCCCAGACCCGTCTCTGTTGATGAACTCGTAAACGCTTATGATCTGCCGGCCACCCCCTTAGATGAATACGCCAAAGGCGTACAAGAATATAGGGGCGCACTTTATGTGCGCCCGCAGGGCGGAGGTAAACTCCGCCCCTACGAACGTATTTTCACAGTAAAAAGTCGTCACCCCGTTGAAAAACGGGGTCCAGGTTTTTTGTAACTCTATGAAAGTACTGGATTCCGGCGCCTGCCCCGGACCCGATCCGGGGTTCGCCGGAATGACGAAAAAAGGGCTTTACGGACTTTTACGAAGGCATCATACTTGGATTCCCAGATATTGCAACCACGCTTTGGAAAAGGGAGAGGGAACTGTTTGTCTTCAGGGTCAATTCCCCTTCCTTGGTCCTGACTCTTGCACACACTTCCAGCACCGGCAATGTAACTGACACAAATGCAGTAAATAAGATGTTATTGCGAAAGGCGGATCAAGATTGAGGCCCATGAAAAATCCCCCCTTGCCCCCCTTTCAAAAAGGGGGGTTGGGGGGATTTGGAGTGCAACCGCTTCAGCGCCACCACCATAACAGCACCTGTGAGGGAGGGTATTAACCCGCCTCTGGAGGGTGAATCCCTCCCCTACGTAGAGGCGGGGTTTAGCCCCGCCTCACTCCCCAGTCTCGGTAACGGCATTGCGGCCAGGTCGGACGAAGAATTTCGAATATCGAAGTCAAAACTTCATCATTCTGCGGTTCCTTATTCGACCTGCCCGCATTGCCGTTGGAAAAAGTGAGGATGACCCCGCAACGTTGATCTTAGAGGACCGCCTATTATTCCGGTTTCAAGTATCCGCAGGCGGGCGGGCATCCGATATTCCCTGTCTTGGGCTACATGCAACCAGGCAACAAAATCATGCCTTCTTCATCGCC
>JAZDGZ010000623.1:0-23709 GCA_043806375.1 Pseudomonadota bacterium
CTGGGAGGGCTCGTGGCCTGGGCCATGGACCTCTACGAGCATGGGATCATCACCAAGGAGGACCTCGGCGGCATTGACCTGCAATGGGGCAGTGTGGAGGCGACCTGCGCACTGCTGAAGAAAATCGCCTACAAAGAGGGACGGGCCCCGGCCGCCCTGGCCGAAGGATTCAGACGCGCCTATGAGGTTTTTGGTGAGAAGTCGAAATGGTATGCCTTTGAGGTTCACGGATGCGCCGCGCCAACCTACGATGTTCGGAACAAAAATGCGGGTTGGGGCCTTCGCTACGGCACGAGTCATACCGGGGCCCGTATGGGGGCAGGTATCAGTGAAAACCTTCAGGAGTCGGTGACATGCTGCTTTTTTGCCCTTCCCCCCTTCATCCAGATATGGGGCTCTGAATATGAGGCCTACCGTATATTCTTAAACGCCGTGTGCGGATGGAACTTGAACCTCGATGAGATCAAGGACATGGCGCTGAGGAATTACTATTTCAACAGGTGCATCAGCCTCAGGGAAGGATACCATCCTTCAAGGGATGATTACCTGCCGCCGCGCGCTTTTGATGAGCCCATCACCGACAAGTACGGCAAGACATGGGTCTGGGACAAGGCCGACTTTGAGGAAGAGAAGAAAAAGTTCTATGTGGAGCAGCTGAAGCTGACCGAGAAGGGCCTTCCCCCCGGAAAAGAACTGGAGCGCCTTGGGCTCGACTTTGTGATTCCGACACTGGAACCCATGGGGGCCGTCGGATAGGCCTCACCCTGAAAAAGGATCGCCTCATCACCGGAAGACGGAGTTAAACTTCTGGACCGCGACTTTTCACAATTTGCGAAGAAGTTGAGAAGGGAACCCTGGTCGCCTTCGGCGCCGCCAGAGGCGGGTAAACCGCAGAATATCGAACATCGAATAATGAACGACGAAGGAAATAAGGGGAATGAATGGCCTTCGTGATTCGACATTCCCTGGTCGCCTCTGGCGCCGCCGAAGGCGGGTAAACCTTGTTCGATGTTCGTCATTCAATTGACATTCAACTGCCAGACTTTGGATTGCATTCCGGCCGACTTTAGGGAGGGGAATTCATAAAATGCACTGCGGTAAGGAGCTTAATGAATGCCCGGATTCCCTAAATTAAAGGTCACCCATTGGATTGACGGCCAGCCCAGTCAGGAGATTCTCGACTTTGAGCAGGCCCCCTATTTTCTCTTTCACTACGACATGATCGTTGCCGTGGAAGGGGAAGTCATCCATTCCTATGACGACCTCCTCGAGCTGGCCTCCCAGGATCGCCACAGGGACAAGGACTTTCTCCAGGTGGAACTGGAGACCGTCATCGGTGGGGGGTAAGCGGCTTTCGTTTGCGATGACAGCTTCCGAGGCTGGCCGACAACTGGAATTGATACTTTTTCAAGAAGCCAAATCGTCTTTCCGTTCATGGTTCGATCCTCCCCCCGCAGTAGCTCTGCTACGGAGCAGAACGAAAAGCGCTACGGAAATCCTCGGGTAACAGATGCATCAAGGAATAAGGGTATCCTTTTTGTTTTGACATATCACATGACTTTTCATATCCTTGAAATATTTATTACCTCCTCATATAGTCTCAAATCTCTGTGACTTCTCGACCAACTATAGGGGTAATTCGTCGAGGTTACTAACAATTAAAAGGTTTAAAGGAGGGCATATGGAAAAAGTGGAAATATATCCAACGGTAACCTGGTCAGCGGGAGCCGGGTGTCATGGTAACTGCGGCCAGAAACTCTATGTGAAAGACGGGAAACTTATAAAGGTGGAAGGGGATGAGTCACATCCTTGGAATCAGGGAAGATCCTGCCCCCGGGTCTTGGCCATGACTCAGTATACCTATCACCCTGATCGAATCCTCTACCCTTTGAAGCGCACTGGTAAGCGCGGGGAGGGTAAGTTTGAGCGTATCTCATGGGATGAGGCCTTTGACACATGTGAGGCCAAGCTGAAAGAGATTCGGGAAAAGAACGGTCCGGAGTCTGTGATCTTCGTCCAGGGGACAGGACGTGATATAGGAGGTCCCATCTCTCTTCTTAGCTACAGCTATGGCAGCCCCAACTGGTGTCAGCTCGGGCTTTCCGGCCAATCCTGTTATACGCCGCGCCTTGGAGCCATGAAAGCTACTATGGGTGATTACGCGGTTGTCGATTGTTCACAATTCCTGCAAAAACGCTATGATGATCCTGAATGGCAAGTCCCCAAGGTTATTATTGTGTGGGGCAATAATCCCACCACTACCTGCCCCGATGCATTCTACGGGCACTGGATCGTTGATTGCATGAAACTGGGAAGCAAAATCATTTGCGTCGACCCGCGACACACATGGATGACCACCAGGTCCAAGCACCACCTTCAACTCCGGCCTGGAACAAGCGGTGCCCTTGCTCTTGGCATGCTCAATGTCATTATTAATGAGGAGATATATGATAAGGAGTTCGTGGAAAAATGGACCTTTGGCTTTGACGATCTTAAAGAGCGCGTTCAGGAATATCCGCCTGGTAAGGTCGCAAAGATCACCGAAGTCCCTGAAAAATTGATCGTGGAAGCCGCACGGCTCTTCGCCACGAATACACCTTCGGCAATCCACTGGGGCGTGGCCATTGATATGGAACCAGAGGGCACTACCGTCTCCCAGGCTATCTGCCATCTGTGGTGTATTACTGGCAATCTCGATATCCCAGGCGGCCAGGTAATCGCCAGGCCCTCTCATGGGGTGACCACCTATCCCTATACCACCGAGGAACTGGTGGGTCTCTATGGCGAGGAGACAGTTAAACGGCTCAATGAAAAACGGATCGGATGTGACCGTTATCCGATGGTTAAAGGATTCAGGGGATGGGCCCAGCCTGACATGGCCATTGACCAGATAAATACAGGGAAACCTTATCCCATAAAAGCAGCCTGGATTCAGACGGCCAATGTTTTAGGCGGGCAGGCAGCCAGGGCAAAGCTGCATTATGAGGCATTGAAGAAACTTGATTTCGTCGCGGTCGTCGACCTTTTTCATAATCCCACCACAATGGCTCTGGCAGACATCATTCTTCCAGCGGCAACATTTGCGGAGAAGGACAGCTTTCGCTCCTGGTGGACGCCCCTGTCCATTATCAAAAAGAGGGTACAGGTGGGCGAATGTAAGTCAGACTGGGAGATCAATTTTGAACTGGCAAAAAGATTTAATCCCGAAGGCTTAAAGCAATGGAACACTGTAATAGATCTTATTAACGATCGTCTCTCCGTTGCCGGTACGAACTTTGATGAGATGGAGAAGAAAGGTGGGTGGGAAATGGCGCCCGAAGGTCCGACCAAGCCTTATCGAAGGCATGAGAGAGGATTGCTCCGCAAGGACGGCAAGCCCGGATTCACTACCGAAACAGGCAAGGTGGAACTCTATAGTAAGGCCTTTGAAAGTTGGGGTATTGATCCTTTGCCATTCTATGTCGAACCACCCCAGAGTCCGGTGTCAACCCCTGAGCTGTACGAAAAATATCCCTTGATAATGATCACGGGGGCGCGATCCAGCCTCTTTTTCCATTCAGAACATCGCATGATCCCCTGGTTGAGGGAAAAGGCTCAGGATCCCATTGTTGAGATCCATCCGGAGACGGCTAAAAAGTATGGTGTCTATGACGGGGAGTGGATCTATTTAGAAAACGATATGGGAAAGGTCAAAAGAAAGGCCTGTTTGACTATAAAGGTGAAACCGGGCCACATTCAGACGCTTCACGGCTGGTGGATGCCGGAGATGAAAGGGAGGGAGCCGGATCTATTCGGTGTGTGGGATTATCAGATCAACCAGATTATTCCCGGTCCCCAGCACAGCGGTTCAGGGTTCGGGGGAGGTCAATACAAGACCACACTGGTTAAATTGTCAAAGATCACGGAAGAGGGGAAATAGAGATGGCCAAATACGGATTGCTCATTAATTATGATTATTGCACCGGTTGCCATTCCTGCGAAGTCGCATGTCAGCAGGAACACGATTTCCCGGCCGGCAAAAACGGCATTATCGTGACGGAGTACCTGTATGAAACATTTAATAAAATCTGCATTGACAATGTTCCATTTCCAACGGATCTATGCGACCTATGTATAAACAGGCATCAAGCTGGTGAAGAGCCGACCTGCGTAAAACACTGCCAGGCAAGGTGCATGCAGTTTGGTTACATTGATAAGCTGGCGAAAGAAATGGAAGAGCGCCCAAAAATGGTATTGTTTGTACCCCGTTAATGTCCAACATAATTTGAGTGCTAATAAATGGTGTTCTGATTGAATTAACAATTTCGAAGAAGGTCAAACATCGAGAAAATTCATGTCTGAACAGATTTTTACGAGTTGCACCAATGCCGGCCCTATATCCGTCTATGTGAAGGATGGAAGAGTGGCCAGAATCAGACCGCTGGTCGCTGACGAAAAAGATTTCACCCCATGGACAATTCAGGCGGGGGGTAGGAAATACACACCCCCCAATAAATTCTTCGTCTCACCCTACGTACACGGGGAAAGGACAAGACTCTACTCGGAAGACAGGATTAAGTATCCCTATAAGAGGATAGATTTTGATCCTCATGGGGAGAGGCATGCGGAGAACAGAGGGAAGGCGGGGTATGAGAGGATTAGCTGGGATGAGGCCCTGGACATTGTTGCCGGAGAAATCAAAAGGATAAGCGATACCTATGGTCCTTCAGCGATTACCGGTCTGACCTCGTCCCACCATAACTGGGGGATCGTGGGCTATAAGATGGGGCCCTTTTCCCGGTTTTTTAATATGATCGGCTATACGCCTGTCTTTGACAATCCTGACAGCTGGGAGGGATGGCACTGGGGCGCCTCCCATACATACGGTTTTTTCTGGCGGCTCGGTATGCCTGAGCCCTATGACCTCCTTGAGGATGCCCTGCAGAACGCCGAAATGATCGTTTATTGGGGGTGTGATCCTGACTCGACCAGAGGGACTTACACGGGCCAGGATTCCTCCATCTGGCGCCAGTGGCTCAAGGAAAAGGGCGTAAAAATGGTTTTCATTGACCCTTTCTACAACTATACAAATGCCGCAATAGGAGGGAAATGGCTCCCCATCCGGATGGGGACCGGTACCGCAGTTGCCATGGCCATTGCCTTTGTCTGGTTGACGGAGGGCACTTACGACAAGGATTATATTGAGACACACACCATCGGGTTTGATGAGTTCAGGGAACATATCCTCGGAGAGGACGACGGTCTGCCCAAGACCCCTGGCTGGGCCTCGGAGGAATCCGGGATCCCGGCAAGGAAAATAAAGGCGCTCGCAAGGGAATGGGCTTCAAAAAAGACCGTGCTTGCCGGGGGCACCCGGGGCGGTGAAGGCGGCGCCTGCAGGGAGGCCTACGCGACAGAGTGGGCGAGGATGATGGTTCTGCTTCAGGCCATGCAGGGCCTGGGCAAGCCGGGCGTGAGCATCTGGGGAACATGCATGGGCGCGCCTTCCAATGCCGATGTTTTTTTCCCTGCCTATGCCGACCCTGAAGGCAGGATGGCCACGTCCAAAGCAGCGGACAGACAATTCGGATTTGCAGAAAATCCAACCAAGCAGCGCCTTTACAGACTGACCCTTCCTGATGCAATCCTGAATCCGCCTGTCAGCTGGAGGGGGGAGGGATTTTGCGGACAGTCCCTTGAGCAGCAGTT
Source organism: Pseudomonadota bacterium (assembly GCA_043806375.1). Taxonomy (GTDB): domain Bacteria; phylum Desulfobacterota; class DSM-4660; order Desulfatiglandales; family HGW-15; genus JAZDGZ01. Next base: position 5,689 of record JAZDGZ010000623.1, read on the forward strand.
TAAGGAATTCACCTACCCGATGGCGGGCCATTCCGAGATCAAGATGTTCTATCGATACGGCGGTTCATTTATCGGGACCATGTCTGATACCAACAAGTGGGTCAGGATGTATCAGAGCCCGAAACTTGAGTTTGTCGTGAACCAGGATTGCTGGTACAACAGCGAGACCCATTTTGCGGACATCATCCTGCCTGCATGCACCAGCCTGGAACGCGATGATATAGGGGAATGGGGGGCAGCCGGCGGGTACACCGGTCACGCCAGCTCCGGATGTAATAACAGGATTGTTATCCGTCAGAAAAAATGTATTGAACCCCTGTGGGAATCCAAATCGGATTATCAGATCTTTTCAATGATTGCGGAAAGACTCGGACTCAAAGAGACCTATACCGAAGGGAAATCGGAGATTGACTGGGCAAGGGCCTTTTTCGAGATATCCGACCTGCCGGAATTTATAACATGGGAGGAGTTTGACAAAAAGGGATATTTTATTGTGCCCTTCCCCGAGGACTACAAGCCGACCCCTTCGCTTCGCTGGTTTTATGAAGGAAGGGCCTGTGACACGCCTGATCCGGCCAACCCCAAGAAAAACACGGAAAAGGCAAAAGAGCTGGGGACTTTCAGCGGGAAGATCGAGTTTGTATCAGAGAGTTTAAAACAGTACCTCCCCGATGATGAGGAAAGACCGGTTTCTCCCCGCTATATCCCGAGTTGGGAAGGGCACAGGTCCGAACTGGCAAAAAGGTATCCCCTGGCGCTCGTATCGCCCCACCCGCGATTTTCATTCCATACCCACTATGACAAGCATACCGACTGGCTGAACGAAATACCGGTTCACCGCGTGAGAAAAGACGGGTATCCCTGGTGGCCGGCCCGTATTCACCCTTCAGATGCGGGGCCAAGGGGAATCAGGCATGGTGATATTGTCAAGCTTTACAATGACCGCGGCGGAGTTCTTTGTATCGCGGAGGTCACGGAAAGAATCAGGCCGGGGGTTATTCACTCTTATGCATCTTCGGCCCTGTACGATCCCCTTGAACCGGGTAAGGCGGGCTCTGTCGATCGGGGGGGATGTATAAATATCTTGACATCCTCCAGGATGCTTTCCAAAAACGCACCCGGCATGACGCCCAATTCCTGTCTTATAGAAATTGAGAAGTGGGAGGAATAACTGTTGCCCGAATACGGAATGTTTATAGATGTAAGCAAGTGCACAGGTTGTTACAGCTGCTTTTTAGCCTGCAAGGATGAATACTGCGGCAATGACTATCCAGGGTATTCCGCCTCCCAGCCCTCAACAGGGCATTACTGGATGCGTTTGGTTGAGAAGGAGCGGGGGACCTACCCGAAGGTAAAACTTGACTATGTGCCGACCCCCTGTATGCAGTGCCGTGAAGCATCCTGTATCAAATCGTCCAAAAACGGCTCGGTTTACCGACGATCCGACGGAATTGTCATAATAGACCCGGAGAAGGCTAAAGGGCAGAAGGAAATCGTCTCCTCCTGTCCCTATCGGGTTATTTACTGGAACGAGGAGAAAGGTGTGCCCCAGAAATGCACCTTTTGCGCCCACCTTTTGGACGAAGGGTGGAAGGAACCACGTTGCGTTGAGACATGTCCGACCGGGGCCCTGGTTTTTGGGGATATGAATGATCCTGAAAGCGACCTTTCAAAACTGAGATCATCTCAGGATGTGGAGATCCTTCATCCGGAATATGAACTGAACCCGGGTGTCTGCTATGTGGGATTACCAAAAAGGTTTATTGCCGGTGAAGTCATACTGGGAAATCAACCGGATGAATGCGCTGAAGGTATAAGCGTAACACTTGTCAGTGAAACCGGCATGCAGAATGGAAAGACTGATCATTATGGTGATTTTGAATTTGAGGGGCTCGAATCCAACAAAGATTTTGTTGTTAAGATTGAGCATGAAGGATATTCACCAAGGGAGTTTGGCGTAAAGACCCGTACAGACATAAACCTGGGGGAAATATTATTAGAGAGCGTGTAAGACGTAGTATAGCACTTCAGCCGCTAAGCCCCAATGGCACAAAGAGGGGGGTATGAATTTAAACCTTTATTAAAAATGGAAAATTTATATTGTAACCTTTTCAGACATGGAGGCGGATCGTCATGGAAATGAGAAATATTCATAAAATTGCTGTCCTGGGCGGCGGGACCATGGGACCGGGCATAGCCCAGACATTTGCCCAGTATAATTATGATGTAAAACTTTGGAGCAGAAAAGAAGAGACCATAGATAGGGCCAGGCGTGTGATCCGCACAAACCTCTCCACCTTTGCAGCTCACGATCTCTTGCGTGATGAGGACATCGAGCCTGCCATGGGCAGGATAACCTTCACGACTGCGATTGAATCAGCAGTTGAGGGTGCGGACCTCATCGTTGAAACAATTATAGAAAATCGAGATGAGAAGAAAAAACTTTTCCATCGATTGGATAAGGTCTGCCCTGAAGATGCGATTCTGACGAGCAATACTTCCACGTTGAATATCTACGAGGTTGTACCCGAGACCCGTTTGCCAAGTACCGTTATCGCACACTGGTTTGCCCCACCCCATATCCTCCCTTTGATTGAAGTCGTGAGAGGAATTGAGACGTCGGACAATACCGTTAATAGGGTGCTCGATCTTTTGAAGAAAGTCGGCAAGATTCCGGTAGTCATGGAAAAATTTATTCCCGGATTTGCCATTAATCGGATTCTGAGGGCCCTGGGCAGAGAGACCTTCTTTCTGCTTGATAACGGCTATATGACAGCGGACCAGCTTGATCTTGCCGTAAAGGCAAGTATAGCGCCGAGGATGATGTTTCTGGGATTGGTCCAGCGTTACGATTTTACAGGTCTGGATTTGAGCGCACTCAATCTCCAGAGCAAGGCCTTCATTGACCCTCCCATTGATAATGAACCCAAAAGCCTTTTTGAGCTTGTCTCAAAGGGTGACCTGGGAGTCAAGACGGGAAAAGGGTTTTTCGATTACACCGATAAGCCCCTGGAGGAGACCTTAAAGGAGAGAGATGATTATCTTATTAGAGTTTTAAAAGGCACTGATTTCTGTCTGAAAAGTAATATCGGAAAAAAGAGAGAGGAGAACTAATATGCCTATTATGCTGCCAAAGGACAAAGTCATCATTACGGTTGCCCAGACCGGGGCGCTCGTCAATAAGGAGATGAATCCCAATGTGCCCGAGCAACCGGATGAAATTATCGCTTCCGCCAAGGAGTGCTATGATGAAGGCGCGGCGATTGTTCACCTTCACGCCCGCGACAGGAACGGGGAGAACACATCCAATCCTGGGATCTTTAGAGAGATCAAGGAAGGGATTAGAAAGAAATGCAACCTGATCATTCAGTTCAGCACCGGAGGGGGCCCGAATCTCACCCAGAAGCAACGTATTGAATGCCTGGAGGCAGCCCCGGAAATGGCCTCACTCAATATGGGCACTATGATGAGGCTTTCGGGGAAATACGCGGGTGTGCCATGGTCCAATATGCCGGATGAGATAGAGTCTTATGTATCGAAGATGAGGGATCTAGGCGTCAAACCGGAGATGGAGGTCTACAATGTGGCCATGTTCCGGGAGGTAAATGACATCATTAAGAAAGGATTAGTGGAAAAACCGTACTACATCAACATAGTTCTGGGCATGAGATACCAGGGTGCCTGTGATGCCACGCCAAAGATGCTGAATACCATGATTGACTTCCTGCCCAATGAAGCCTACTTCAACTGCACGGCTGTCGGTTCGGCTCAACTCCCCTTGACGACCATGGCCATTCTTTTAGGGGGATGTGTGAGAGTCGGCCTTGAGGACAATATCCATTATGGTAAAGGAGAACTGGCTACCAATGCGCGGCTGGTTGCCAGGACCGTTCGAATCGCGAGAGAACTCGGGAAAGAACCGGCCACACCGGATGAAGCCAGGGAAATTCTCGGGCTCAAACCTTTGCAGGGATAATTCTACTTCTTAATATGATTTGAGATATTTTAAAATCAAACAGAAGATTGAATCATGTAAGATATTTTCAGATCGAATGGAAAAATCGCCGTTCTTTTAAGAGGAGCCGAGGGTAATGAGAGGGAGATGAAAACATGAAAAGCGTTGTTATTGCAAGCGGGGCAAGGACGGCCATCGGGTCCTACGGAGGGGCCCTGCGTGACCTGCATCTGACCAAGTATACGGGCATTGTCCTGGATGAGGTGGTTAAGCGGGCCCGAATCGAACCTGCCCTGGTTGATGATGTCATTATGGGGCAAGCCTACCAGAATGGCGAGTGCGCCAATGGTGCCCGCATGGCATTGCTTGAGGCGGGATGGCCAGATACTGTCCCGGGAGTTACACTTGATCGACGCTGCTGCTCCGGTCTTGACGCTATCTTTTGGGGAGTGATGAAAATACAAACCGGCAATGCCGATATCATCGTTGCCGGAGGGATGGACAGCATGAGTCAGGCTGAGCTTTATGTTCCAGGGGACATCAAGTGGGGCCTCGGCGGAAGAACGGATAAAAAATGGGGATTCATGCCCAGAGGACACGGTGCCTTATCCATGTGGGGTATTCCGTTTTTTGACCGGATCCAAAGAGCCAGGGTTATGTCTCAGCCCATTGATCGTTACGGCGAGCTGGACTCCATGATGGCGTGGGCTGAAACGGCCGCGAAAAATGAAAAAGTGACACGCCTGGAAGCGGACGAATGGGCTTTAAGGAGTCATCAAAGAGCGATTGCCGCTATGGATAAGGGATTCTTTGGAGAAGAGATAGTGCCTGTACCGATTCCACAGCGAAAGGGAGATCCGATCTTGTTTGAAAAAGATGAAACGCCCAGGCGGGATACAACCATGGAAAAGCTCGCGAAGCTTCCTCCGGTTTACCCTGACGGTGTTTGTACGGCAGGGAATTCTTCCAGCGAAAACGATGGCGCGGCAGCCGTGGTATTGATGAGCGAGACACGTGCCAAAGCTTTGGGAATAGAGCCGATGGCAATATTCCGCTCCTGTGCTGTTGCAGGTACGGATCCGACCCTGACATACCCTGCAGTACCAGCGTCTGTGAATAAGGCACTCGAAAAGGCAAGTATTACCATAGATCAGGTAGACCTGATTGAGATCCAGGAGGCTTTTGCCGTTCAGGCTTTAGCGGACGCAAGGTTGATGGGAATTCCCCCGAAGGATTTTGACAGCAAGATCAATGTCAACGGATCAGGTGTTTCTTTGGGGCATCCAATCGCCGCAACCGGGGCCATGAGACTGATCACCCTGCTGTATGAGGTGAGAAGGCGGGGCTCAAGATTTGGATTGGAAACCATCTGCGGGGGCGGAGGACAGGGGATCTGCGCTGTCATAGAATCCTGGAAATAGAATCTTGACGGCTGCGTAAACCCTCATGACCTGGATGCCGGCCACCCCCATGGATGAAAATGTAGGGGCGCACTTTACGTGCGCCCGCAGGGCGGAGATAAACTCCGCCCCTACGAACGTATTTTCACGGCAAAAAGTCGTCACTGAGCCTGCCCCGGAATCCAGGACTTCTATAACTAACTGAAAAGACTGGATTCCGGCTGGAGTTTATCCCCGCCCAGGGGGCGGGGGCCGGAATGACGGAAAATGGTCATTTGCGACTTTTTACGAGTTCATCAAAGATTGAAGAGTTTTTCCGCATTCAAATGATAGATTTTCTCTTTATCACTATCACATATCGGGACTTGCTCCATGAACTGGACCCCATCTCTAATGGACTCCATGGGATAATCTACAGCAAACAAAATCCTGTCGGCGCCCAGTGCCGAATAGGCACACATCATTGGCGGCTGCCAAAACATGCCGCTGGTGGTCACATAGAAATTTTCTCTGAAATAATCACCCGGCGATTTCTTAAGTTTTTCTATGAGAGGGTTCCTCAGATAGAGGTTGTCCAGCCGCCACAGCCAATAGGGCAATGCCTCCCCTAAATGGCCGAGGATGATCGTCAACTTGGGATATTCGTCAAATACGCCGCTGGAGATGAGGCGCAGGGCATGTAAAGATACCTCGGCATTAAATCCGGCCATGGCACTTGCCAGCATTGGGTACGCCATAAAGGGTTCCAGCATACCGGGTGAGGGAGACCTTGGATGGATATAGATGGGTACCCCTAATTTTTCCGCCCTCTCTAATATGACCCAATATTTTCTTTCGTCAAGATATTCCCCCTTGGTGTGAGAGTTGATGCATGCCCCCTTTAACCCGAGTTCCCTTACAGCCCTTTCCAGTTCATCAGCGGCTTCACCCGGATTTTGGGGGGCAAGGCTTGCAAATCCGGCAAACCTTTTTGGGTGTCGATTCACAGCTTCTGAAAGCTTATCGTTTATTTTCCTTGCCAGAGCTGAGCCTGTCTTGGAGTCAAATACCTGAACCCCGGGGGAAACGAGAGAAAGTATCTGCATATCTATACTTTCCTCATCCATCTCCCTTAACCTTGCCTCTCCGATGTCCAGAAGCCTCGTAACGGCCGGCTCCCGCCTAAAAGGTGACAGGAATGGCACCTCGTAATGAATAAACTTTTCCTCCTGGATAACCCCTTCAACCGGGTATCGCTTTTCTATTATTGAATTCAGGTGTTCAAGGTGCTCCTCCGTGGTAAAATGCTCTTCAATAGAGATTTTCTTCATCTCTTATCCTCCTGGATATTATGATCATTCTTCGTGAATATCTCCTTTTCTTTAAAACAAATCATGAGCTTAAGGAATTCAATATTGATGTCAAGGGAAATGAAGACTCACGATCTTGCTCCCTGTGACACCATCATGTTTCTATGGGGGAAATCGAGATTCCCTTGACACATTGAGAGCCCTTTCGCTATACATACGAAAATAGCAGGTTCGATCCACGGTTCGGAAAAAACTTTTATTTTGAGATTATATCTAAAATAACCATCATCAGACCACTTCAAAAGGAGGCACAGGAAAAAATGAAAACTAAAGGATCAATTACAATTTTTGTATGTCTCTGTTTCTTTTTCTCCCTGACAGCCTTAACCCTCAACCCTGTAACCGTATCCGCATCTTCTGAAAAACCCATCGTCTTAAAATTCGCCCATCAAAACCCCCCAAAAGGACGAACAACCGTTCAAATCATAGACAACTATATCAACAGGGTCACGAAAGCGACCAAAGGCAGGATCAAGATCGATGTCTACCCTGCACAGAGCCTGATCAAAGCAAACGAAATGATCACCGGAATCGAGACCGGTATTGCGGATATGGGCTGGACTCCCTTGGGCTATTTTACCGGCCGGTTCCCCTTGACGACAGTCAACGACCTCCCGTTCATGGCCCTCGACACCGGCGGAAAAAACAGCCTCGTCCTTCAGGAACTCTATGAAACGATTCCCGAGCTTAAAAAAGAGTACAGGAGTGTGAAGGTGCTTTCACTTCATGCCTCGGACGCCTACCACCTCTTTACATCCAAAAAGCCCGTGCGCACCCTTGATGATCTCAAGGGCCTGAAGCTGAGGATTATGGGTGCCTACCCCATAAAGGCCTCGAAGCTGCTGGGCTTTTCGCCGCTGTTCATGCCCATGCCTGCGGTCTATGAAGCCGGTGAAAAGGGTGTCCTGGACGGAGCCGCCCTTCCCTGGGCGGCGGTGGCGACCTTTAACCTTTTTGAAGTCTTTCCCTACTGGACGAATGTTGATCTCTGGGCCGCACCTTTCCTGATCTTTATGAACAAAGATAAATGGGACAGCCTCCCAAAGGACATCCAGGAGACCATCGAAAGCGTCAGTAACATGAATGCTGCCAAGATCTTAGGGGATGCAGCCTGGGGCCCCGATGTAAAGGACGAAACCCTGGCCAAGGCCGAAAAGGCGGGTAAAAAGCTCGAGATGATTTCTATGGCCCCCGGGGAATTGGATAGATGGAAAGATATCGCCGGTGCACCGGTGTGGGATGCCTGGGTAAAGGAGATGAACGAAAAGGGGCTTCCCGGTCAGAAGGTGCTCGATGCGGCAAAAAAGCTCATGAAGAAATACCAGTAACAGGGGCACGTCCTGAAATATGTTGTTTACGAGACCCCTTGATCTTTTAGACGAAAGCACCAAATGGTTAGCCCGCAGCATCAACGGCGTCGGGGTTACGGCCCTGACGCTTATGATGCTGCTCACGGCCGCAGATGTTCTTCTTAGATATATCTTTGACAGCCCCATAACAGGGTCCTATGAACTCAGCGAGTTCATGATGGCCGTCCTGGTAGCCTTTGGGCTGGCCTATACCGCCGTGCACAAGGGCCATATCAATGTGGATCTGCTTATATCTAAAGCGGGACCAAGATCACAGGCCGTGATCAACACTATCACCGCCCTTCTCGGTGTGGGCTTTTTCGCGCTGATGGCCTGGCGCATCATCCTTTATGCCGAAAAGATCAGAGTGGACGGGTACACATCCCAGTCCCTGGCCATCCCGATCTATCCTTTCGTTTACATCGTCGGCATAGGTTGCGCCATACTCGTCCTGGTACTCGTCATACACCTCCGGGAGGAAATCCGTGAGGTAACAAGGGTAACCCCCCTTCCCCTTTCCTCACTTTTCCTTTTCGTGATTCTGCTGGTTTTCCTTGTCTTCATGACGCCTCTTTTCGGCAAATGGTTCCCATGGCAGGTAGAGCCGCTTACCGCCGGTTTCCTGGGTATCGTCCTGCTCCTTGTGCTTTTATTCTCCGGGATTCCCATCGCCCTTGCCATGGGGCTGGTCGGCTTTCTGGGCATGGCCTATGTCAACGGCCTGGGTCCCGGCCTCAACATCATGGGGACCACGGCCTATAGTATATCGAGCTCTTACAGCATGAGTGTAGTCCCGCTTTTCGTGCTCATGGGCGCCCTCTGCTATCATGCCGGGTTGAGCAGGGAACTCTATTTTGCGGTATACCGCTGGGTCGGTCACCTGCCCGGAGGGCTGGCCATGGCAACCATCGGGGCATGTGCGAGCTTTGCTGCGGTGAGCGGCTCCAGCGTGGCTACCACGGCAACCATGGGCATGGTCGCCCTGCCTGAAATGAAAAGGTATAAATACGATTCCGGGCTTGCCGCAGGCGCTATCGCAGCCGGCGGAAGCATTGGTATCCTGATACCTCCCAGTGTCATCCTCGTCCTTTACGGTATCCTGACGGAGCAGTCCATAGGGAAGCTATTCGCCGCGGGGTTCATCCCGGGTATCCTCGAAGCTGTATTTTACATGGTGACCATCTATATCCTCTGCAGCCGTAACCCCCGCCTGGGCCCCAAAGGGGAAAAGGCCAATTTCAAGCAAAGGATGGTTTCCCTCAAGGCGACATGGGGCGTGGTTGCACTGTTCGTGATCGTCATCGGCGGCATCTACCTGGGCATCTTCACGCCCACTGAAGCGGCGGGTGCCGGCGCCTTCTGTGCCCTGATATTCTGTCTGGGAAGACGCCGGCTGACTTGGAAAACCTTCACGGCCAGCCTCGAAGAGACCAGCAAGACCACGGCCATGGTCTTCCTCATCCTCATCGGCGCGGCCCTCCTCGGCTATTTTCTGGCAGTGACCAGGCTTCCCTTTGAATTATCGACGTACGTGTCCGAACTAAACGTAAACCGCTATATTATTCTTGGAATGATCATAGGCCTCTACCTGGTCCTTGGGGCGATTATGAGTTCCCTGGCCATGATCATCCTCACGGTCCCCATCATTTTTCCGGTCATTGAAGCCCTGGGCTTTGATCCCATATGGTTCGGGATCATCATAGTCAGGGTTGTCGAGATAGGGCAGATTACCCCGCCGGTGGGCATCAACGTCTATGTCCTCAAAGGTGTTGCAAAAGATCTGACCCTTCAAACAATATTCAGAGGGGTGCTGCCGTTCATAATAGCCGATATATGCCATGTGGCTTTGTTGATCATCGTCCCTCAACTCGCCACATTTCTGCCCAGCCTGATGGATTGAGCAGGCCCAAAACGATCATCCCGATCCTGATATGTATCCAGACTGTTTTCCAAAATAAACCCAGTGATAAAGGAGACCTGAATTATGGTGGATAAACTGTTCGTCATCGATATGCAAAATCATTTCATCCCTTCCGAGGCCCTCAAGCTGGCAAGAAAAACCGAGGAATACGATTACACTTACAGCATCGGAAGGTTTATAAAGGCCTATGAGCGCATAACCAACATTGAGGGGCACCTCGAATGGATGGAACGATCCGGTGTCGACATGGCCATATTGAGCATAGCGGCCTTTGTGGCCAACGGTTATGACTTCTGCCGCGCATGCAACGACGGCTACGGCGAGGTCGTGAAGAAATACCCCGAAAAATTCAAAGGCATGATCCACGTCTTTCCCTATGACGACAAAGAAAAAAACAGGGATGAAATCAAAAGAGGGGTCGAGGAACTGGGCCTCTGGGGTATCGGTGTTGTGACATCTTTCCGGGAAATGACCATCGATTCAACCATCATGGACCCCATTTACCAAGCGGCCCTTCAATACGACATGCCCGTCTATGTCCACCCCACGATCAGAAAGAATATCTGGGGAGGTGAAAAATTCGATCTTTTTCTTACGGCTTCCAGGGAATACGATATCGCCAAATCATTTGTCGAGATCATCTATGGGGTCCTTCCCCGTTTCCCGGAACTCAAAGTGATCATGCCCCATCTGGCCGGAGGGCTTCCCGCACTACTTGGGAGATTCCTGGCAAAGCATCAGCCTGAAGATTTCCCCATACCGGAAGAGGATGCAGGCCAGTGGATCCCCGTCCATCGTGCGGAGGAGTTGGGCCTGGTCAAGCATTTCAAGTCCCTGATGAAAAATATCTGTTTTGACACGGCAGGTTCGGGGGGATGGGCGCCGATCGTAAAATTTGCCCTTGAAGTCCTGGGCCCTGATCATCTGTGCTTTGGAACCGACTATCCATATGATTTAAATGACCCGAAGTATGTGAAAACATACATTGAGGATATTCACGAAATAGAATCGCCCGAAGAAAGCAAGGAACAACTCCTGGGGGGAAACCTAAAACGTCTCTTTCATATCAAATAATCAAAGAAAAACGGAATCCTTTCATCTTGGCCTTTTATGCGGTTTTCGTCTATCTCAAGAGGCCCGGCAGGAAAAGTGAGAGCTGAGGCACCGCCACAAGAAGGATCACGTGGCATATATCAGCGACAAAGAAGGGCAGGATGCCCTTGAAGATGGTCCCCATGGGTACGTCTTTGGCCACACCTTTGATGATGAAGACATTGATCCCCACCGGCGGCGTGATCAGCCCTATCTCGGTCACCCTGGCAATGATGATCCCGAACCAGATGGGGTCAAACCGCAAGGCCATGACGACTGGGAAAAAAATTGGGACGGTGAGCAGGATCATGGCCATGGAGTCCATGATCATACCGAGGAGAATATATACCAGCAGGATGAGAAAAAGGATCACATAGCGGTTGACCGGCAGGGCGGCTACCGTGTCTGCCAGATTATAGGGGAGCCTGGTGACTGCCAGGAAGGCGCCTAAAAGGGTGGCGCCAATGATGATAATAAAAATCATGGCGCTGGTTTTTCCGGTCTCGAGCAGGCTCTCATAGAAATTGCCCACGTTGAGCCGCCCCCTGCCCAGGGCGAAAATAAGGGCGCCGAAAGCGCCGATACCGCCCGCCTCCGTTGGGCTGAAAACGCCCAGGTAGATTCCCCCGATCACTATGAGGAAAAGCACCACCACGATCCAAACGTCTTTCAGGGAGAACAATTTTTCACTGAGAGAGGTCCTCGGTCCCCTGGGACCCAAGGCCGGATTATGGAGGGTCAGGATATAAATGGTGAAGAGATAGAACACCGCCTCCAATATACCCGGTATGAATCCGGCTAAGAACAGTTTGCCGATTGACTGCTCGGTAATGATGCCGTAGAGAATAAGGATCACGCTCGGGGGGATGAGGATGCCCATGGTCCCGCCTGCAGCCACCGAGCCGGTAGCGAGGCCATCGTCATATCCATACTTTTTCATCTCCGGCAGGGCGACCGTGCCCATGGTTGCGGCGGTCGCGAGGCTGGAACCGCTCACGGCCGCAAAACCGGCGCAGGCCCCGACCGTGGCCATGGCCAATCCTCCACGGAAATGCCCGATCCATTTATATAGGGTTCGGTAGAGGTCCTGGCTTAGCCCGGCGTAAAAACAGAAGGATCCCATAAGAATAAAGAGGGGCACCACGCTGATCGCGTAGCTGGCCGTTGTGTCGTAGGGTATCCTCTCCATGAGGCCGAGCGCCGGTTGCGGGCCCGCGATAAAGTACATGCCCGCAACGCCCGTGGCGCCCATGGCCACTCCTATAGGTATGCCGGAGAACAGGAGCAGTATCAGGACGCCGATGGCAATATAACCTACCGTCAAAGGATCCATTTCCCAACCGCCTTAGTAAGAGATTCGAACAGATAGAGCAGGAATACCAGTGCCAGGACGCCGAAACCGATACCCAGAATAAACATAAAGGGGAACTCGGGGATACTCAGGGCTGGGGATATGGAGTTGCCCTCACGGAGCACGGAAGATTGATAAATATTGCGCCAGAACATGAGTGAAAAGAAGATAAAACAGATCAGGTTGGTAAAGATGCTAATGATTGATTGGGCCCTCTCCGGGAGCTTTGTGAAAAGAAGGTCCACATTCACATGGGCCTTAAGGATGGCGGCATGGCCGAAGGTACAGGCGGCCAGAACCGCCATCAAGAATTCCGTGATCTCATAGGAACCAAGGATAGGTTTATTGAAAAAATAACGCAGGGTGACATCCGCCACGGTGAGTAGCATCATCAGGGCGAGGATGGTCACGCCCGCGTTATTGACCCATTTCACAATAAGGCCGACGGTTTTCTCTGCTTGAAGGAATAACCTAACTAACCGCATAATAGAGCGCCTGTATCTGTGAGCCAGCCGTAATTATTTATAGGCTTTCAGGAACCTCAGGGTCTCATCAAAAATCTTCTGGGCCGGCTTGCCTTTGGCCTCAAGTTGGGCGATTTCCTCGGCCCATACTGACTTGGAGATTTCCTTGGCCTTTGCTACGTCTTCGGGCGGCAGCGTGAACATTCGATCCGCTGTTATTCCCATTCTCTTTATGGATTCCTTGTCCCCTGCATCCCACGTGGCGGCGAAGATATTCCTGATGGCCGATTCGCCACTCACTTTTTCGATGGCCTGCTTCACATCGGCGGGCAGGGAATTCCATGTGTCTTTGTTCATTACGACCCAGAAGGTGTTGACGTAGTAATAGGGCATGGTGTAGTAATCCGTGACTTCATAGATCTTGAAGCCCTCGGCGCCGATAAAGTCGATGGTCCACCCGTCTATGACTCCCTTTTCCATATTGGTATAGATATCGAAGGGAGGCATTGTAAGCGGGGCCGCGTCCACAGCCTTGAGCCACTGAAGAGCACCGCCCGCGGTCGCCCTGATTTTGAGGCCTTTAAGGTCGCTCAGCCTCTTGACGGCGATTTTCCGGGTCCCGATGGGAGCACCCTGATGGGTATGAAGAACCAGGACCTTAACATCGCCGTATTCCGCCTGGACCTCGGGGAACTTATTGTAATTATTCCAGAGCGCGAGGCTGCCTTCCAGGGAGCTGTCTGCCCCTATGAAGGGTTGGGAAATCAGGTCCGTAAGGGGAAACCGCCCGGAATAAAGACCGTTGACCGACCAGCCGATGTGGGCCACGTTGGATTTCACCGCGTCATAGGTGGCATTTCCCTTGGCAAGTGCGCTCGCGGGATACATCGTTATCTTCACCTTGCCGCGGGTCGCCTCTTCGACCTTTTTTGCCCATATGGCCGTAGCCCTTCCTCCGGGCCCGGTCGGCGGGTCATGGTGCGCGAACCTGAGTTCGATCTTTTCAGCCGACACGGCATTTGTGACTATGGCGAAAGAACCTATTGTAAAAGCAATCATGAAGAAGACGACGAAATATTTCTTTGACATTGTACACCCTCCTTTGCTTGATTCCTCACAAGCCTAGTAATTTGGTTTCACAATGAAAGATCCCTGTCACCCGGTTAAAGCCGAAGCACGTCACACAGGGCATCACCTCCTTCCGGTCTTGTTGGATCCTATTTATCCCATAGGAAGGTTTGTGCCGTGATAAGCGGGTAGATGAACAGATCCCCAGTGGATCTCCCCGCGCTTCCGCGCAGGGCATCTTTGGCAAACCCAAGCGGAACTGCGCCGAAGCCAACCCGGCTTCGCCCTCCGGGCTTCCGCCTTCGTGACAACTTCGGCGAGACAAGAGGCCGCGGTCACCTGTCGCCATTGTTGCCCCTGCTCCGCACGGGGCATCCTGGCGAAGGCGAGTGACTGGCGCCCCACCTGCGTGTTTATATTATGAAAATGGCGGCTTGGCAATGCATTTTTTTACGCCGGCGGTGACCGTGTCTCATCAGTTTTCCACTTTTCTACCTGCACAAGGCATGAGTTTGCGGCATGACTGTGGGATTTTTCTATCATCATTCGGCTTGGCGTCAACAGGTTTATACATCCTCCCCGGTCTGATGAATTCCCAGGCTCACCCACAGGATCATAGGTTGCGCAGGATTCATAGGAATGAACTGTTCCTGGACGGATTCGTTCAGTTACCTGGGCCGCGCATATGACCGATCCCCGGTCATTGAAGACCCGGATCAGATCCTTCACTTTTATGCCCCGTTCTTCTGCATCCATTGAATTGATCCTGGCTATCCAGTAATAATATCCATTTACCAGGACCCGATGATCCTTGACATCATTCATGATACTGTCCTTTCCGTCACCCATAGTGTGGAAGCTGTACCGGGGATGGGGAGATATCATCTGCAATGGATATCTTTCATAGAGTTCCTTGGTATGGTGACCTTCCCATGAGGGAATATATTTTGTCATGGCAGGTCGCTCCGGATCATCCGGATCGAACCGCTTCAGGCTAGAGCATACAAACTCCAACTTGCCTGATTGGGTCTGGAGCCCGTGGCCGAACTTTTCCGTGTAATCACCGGGCAGCGGCGAAACCTCGGGGGTATCCTTCTGTCTGTTCTCCACAAAATATCTGTAGGATACCGGATCCCTCAGTTCATCCTTTGGCGCAGGCACAACATAATAGCCCTTTTTGAGAAACCTTTTCCACGAGATGACCTCAGGCAGGTCGGTTGCATCGAACAGCCTCTTGCACCAGTCAAGCTCAGACATGCCTTCAGTGAATACCGTTGAAAAACCCAGCCTCTCGGACAGATCCCTGAAGATCTGGAAGTCCGACTTGGACTCACCCAAAGGCTCGATACACTTATGCTGCATATGGATGACACGGTGGTTGCACTGATTGTAACTCTGCGTTATATATCCCCCGCAATTGGCAAATTCCCCGATATCCCATCGTTCAAAATTGGTACAGGCAGGCAGGATGATATCGGCAAATTTTGCCTCGCCTTCAAACCACACGGACTGATTGACCACAAATTCCAAGTTCTCGCTCCCGTAGGCCCTTGCATAGCGATTTGTGTCACTCATTGTGCCGAAATGAGACCCCCCATACTTGTAATACATCTTGATCCGGGAGTGACCCGGCGCGGGATACTCTATTCTCTTGAACTGTCCTTCAATTCTCTTGGAATCCTTGGCATAACCGTGACAGTGTCCTTCCAAGATAGCTTCCGGAATCTTGAGGCGGGGTACGGTCTGAAAGACCGTATTTACCGTTGCCAGATGAGGCATTCTCTGGTAGAGGTTTACTGCCGAGGCCGTACCCTCTATATCTCCGGACATGCCGCCCTCTGCGTAGCCCGGAAAATAAAAACAGCTGTCAACAGGCGTCCCCTGCTGTGCGCACCCAAAATTGATGCCCGGTTTGCCCAACCCCTGCATCGCCATCAGACATACCATGGAACGGGCCCATTCACTCCCTGTGGCGCAACGGCAGGCGCCTCCGAAACCCACGAGGCCTCCTGCGGCCAGGTAGGTCTTCTTGCTTCCCCATTCACGGGCAAGCGCCCTAACCTCCCTTGCCGGAATCCCGGCCTCATCTTCCTGCCACTCCGGTGTCTTTGGAGTACCATCCTCCCTGCCCAGGATATACTCCTTCCATTCCTCAAATCCTGTGCTCTTTGCAGCCACATACTCCTTGTCATAGAGATCTTCAGTTATCCAGACATATGCAATCGCCAGGGCCAGGGAGTTCCCTGTGGCAGGCCTGGGGGCCAACCATTTGCCGCCCAACAGGGCAGCTGTATGATTATAGTATGGATCAATGTGTACGAATTTCACACCTAGCTCTTTCAGCCATTGTCGACGCACGGTTCCCTCGAATGCACCATAGACCCCGCCGGTGGATTCAGGGTCGCTTGACCAGAAGACCACCATCTCACATTCCCTAAGCATATCCTCAACCGTGCCGTATGTCTCAGGCGCACCAAGGCGCATGCTGTTCCCATAATGATGGATAGCCCCCCAGTACCAACCCTCCCAGGAATCCGGATTACTCAGAACAGGAGTAAAACCGATAGTGTTCATGAACCTGCGTTTTGCGCTCAACCAGTAGCCCAGGATACCCCACATATGATGTGAACCGCTTCCGCTCATTATGGCACCGGGACCGTTTTCCCTTTTGACGCGTTTGATCTCGTTGGCTACGATATCCAGGGCCTCGTCCCAACTGATCCGCTCATAACCTGAAATTCCCCTGTTCTTGCAGTTACGTTCGCCGTTTGCATCGAAATCGACCCTTTTCATGGGGTGTAAAAGCCGGTCAGGCGAGTAGATCATGGATTTCCATGAAAATGAGTAGGGAGAGAGAGTGGTCTTTCGAGGGGGAGTAAACTTTCTGCCTCTGGCCTCGATGGTCCAGGGCCCGGTATCGCTCTCGTCAAAGTCCATGGGCGTGATACGAATGATCTTCCCGTCCTGTACGTATACGAAGACCGGTCCCCCGTTAGTGCCGGTGACATATCTCTTTACCCCGTTCCCGGCATCTGTCCCGTAATTTGTGCCAGAGGAAAGTATGAGGCTGAGTGTCTCCATAAACCACGATGTCAGCTCATCAGGCCCTTCCAGCCATATCTGAAAATTCTTCACGGCACTGATCTGGGCTAACTGATCCCTCCAAGGGGTCATGAGTTTTATGGCAAGGGCGGATTTATTGTAGATTATTGTGATATCAGGTTGGGGATGAATGCCACGTTTCGATATAACCCTGCCGTTATTGAAGGTGAAAGATCGACCCACGGAGTTGTCCCTGGTCTTTATCAGGGCAGTAAAATTTTTCTCTCTGAGACGATCTTTAAATGACGGATACTTTATCGCTGTTATGCTTAACATGGATCTTAGACCAAGGAGCATAAAGGACAGGATCAGATCTGCAATAATAGAAAATCTTGATAATTTCGACAGGATAGCATCTAGGATATCCGTAAGTACTGACTTATTTGGCACGAAGAATGCCACGGCAACTCCTTGTCAAACCACTTACTTTTGTAATTGGAAAGGGCGGAGTAAAAATGGAGAGGTTGGCAGTATCGTTTCTCCCACAATATGGCGTATGCCATTTAACCTTGACGCATAAACCTAATCTTCCTATACTTCACCTCTGAAAAGGCGAGATATTATTATCTTATAACCTAACTAAAAAGCAAGATATCATCACCCGATGATATATCAAACGTATGTTTTGAAAATTTCCTATCTCCTTTAGGACACCGCCGAACATTCCTATAGATGAGCAAAATAATTAATAAAGGCGGGTTTACGACAGACAATTAACTTTTACACGGAGAGGTTATTATGACATTTGTTACCGATTCCTATTCTGGGCTTCAGTTGGTTGAACTCAGCCATGTTTGGGGGCATGGCGTACCATCTTATCCCGGACAAAACGATGTGAAAATGTTTCGCACAGTCAAACATGCGCAGCACGGCGTAACTGCGCATTGTATTAAAACGGTTATGCATACGGGCACTCATATGAATGCCCCTTTGCATTTGATCCAGCGTGGAGCAGATTTGGCTGGTATTT
>JAZDGZ010000624.1:0-7304 GCA_043806375.1 Pseudomonadota bacterium
CGCCCACGCCTCCCTCGTGAGCGAAGACTCTCCCGAGGTCGAAGCAGTCGGGTCCAATCGCTATTCCTATCTTTTCGGCATCCTCGTCAATACGGAGGGCAGGCGGTTCGTCGACGAGGGGGAAAACTTCATCGGTTACACCTACGCTAGGATGGGCAGGGAGGTAAAAAAGCAGCCGGGCGCGGTGGCCTATCAGATCTTCGATGCGAAGGTCTTTCACCTCCTCAAGCCCGAGTACGATAACGCGCTACATGTCCAGAGCAAAACACTTGGAGAGCTTGCGGAGGAAATCGGGATCGATCCGGATACGTTTGTGCAGACGGTGAATGAGTACAACGCGGCTGTCACGCAGGGTGTGAAGTTCGACCCCTTAAAGCGGGACGGGCTCAGGACCAACGGGTTGAAACCTGACAAGACGAACTGGGCCCAGCCCATCGATACGCCGCCTTACAAGGCCTTCGCCGTGGTCTGCGGGATCACCTTCACCTATGGCGGGCTGAAGGTGAACAACAAGTGTCAGGTACTCGACACCAGGGGCATTCCCATAGAAGGTCTTTACTGCATTGGTGAGATGTCGGGCGGCCTCTTCTACCACAACTGCCCGAGCGGCACTGGGCTGGCGAAGGGGGCCATCGGAGGAAGGATAGCGGCGGCCGAGGCTGTTGCGCGTTTTTCCAGAAAGTAGCTGCTGCCAAGCCGGTCATTGAAGCCGCGGCCGTTCCCCGAGGCGGGGATTTGCATAGGGTTCCCGGGATTCAGCCTGATGACTGAAAGGAGTTTATATGGCAGAGGGATTTCAACAACTTGAATCATGGATAAGAGATTTCCGGACCAAGAGACCCCCTGACGAGGCTATCGGCAAGGCGAAACTTCTGCTTTTAGATGCGCTTGGTTGCGCCCTTGCAGCACTCTCTGAGGAAACCGTCAAACAGACACTGAAGGTGGTTGCCGAGGTTGGAGGAGCGGATCAGTCGCGGATTGTAGGTACGGGCATGCGATCGTCCCCCCCCAATGCGGTGTTCGCAAACAGTGTATTGATACGGACCCTTGACCTGAATGACTACTTCGGCGGTAACAGGGTCTTAGGCCATCCCAGTGATAACATCGCCGTCGCCCTTTCCATTGGCGATTGGCAACGAAGTACCGGCCATGACGTACTGACGGCCATCGTGATGGGCTATGAACTTTACGGCCGTCTTCAAGACCGGATTGACCCGAAGTCCCCCTGGGATCATACAACGGCCACCGGTATCGTCGCCCCTGCCATGGCCGGTTTTCTCATGAATCTGGATCGGGAACGCATGTCTCACGCCCTGGCACTCAGCGCCGTGTACTGCCCAACCCTTGGCACACTCCGCCGGGGCCATCTTTCGGCGGCAAAAGGGATGGCAAACGCAACCGTCGCTCAGGGAGCTGTATTTCAAACCATCCTGGCAGCAAACGGAATCACGGGACCCTTAGATACCCTGGAAGGAACGCAAGGCCTGAATTCGGCGGTGCTGTCACGCAGCGGAATTTCTGAAACGTTCTTTGCAAGCGAGGACCATTACCGAATCATGGGGTCACTGATCAAGCCCTATCCTTGTGTCGGGACCTCTCAGTCCTTGGTCGCAGCGGCCCTTGAAGTCCGTCCCCGTATTGAAAAAAGACTGGATGAAATCGAAAGAATCGAAGTAACAATGGCAAATCTTCCTATGGTTGTTACGCAACATGACGATTCGACGCGTCGCCATCCAACCTCCCGCGAGGCGGCGGATCATAGTTTCTATTTTTTGCCTGCTGTCGCCCTCATCGACGGCGAGCTGACGACCGTGCAGTTTGATGATCGCCGGTGGGAGGACCCCCGGGTGAACGCGCTGATGGATCGTATCACCATCCATACCGATAAGGACCTGAACGAGCGCGCTCCGAACAGTTTTCCGGTTCGTTTCAGTGTGCTTATGCGCAATGGTCAGGAGCACAATGCCGAAGTTCTCTACCATCCGGGTCATCCTCTGAACAGGCTCGATACGGAAGGGATCATCGGGAAGTTTGCCCGTTATAACGGCTTGAAGCATCATAAAATTGACTGGCATGCCTTGGCAAAGGAGGTCGAGACACTCGACACGTCGCCGAACCTCGATGGCATCTTGCGGATTGTATGTCCCAAGGGTTAGACGATCCTCCCAGTGGCATCTAATATCATTTTCTCCTGTTGAGATTATCACAATCGAGGGCGCTAAATTGAGGGAACACGGTGCAAGTAGAGATACAGTTGAAAACCCCATGACGAGGGAGGAGGTCGAAGAAAAAGGCAGGGCACGGATGACACCGGTATTAGGGGAAGACGGCTCCGAAAAGCTTATTAACAAGATTTGGAATTTGGAACATGTAACGAACATGCGCGAGCTAACCTGCATTTAAGTCACCTTCATATTTCAAATCGATTGGTAATCCAAACATGAAGGTGGTAGGTAAGTTGTTGACTTTTTTTGGGGTGGGTGGTAAAGTCCACCCAGAGTAGCCAGAATAAAAAGAAAAAAGGGGGTAGGTGCATGAAATCACAGAACTATGACGTAATCGTGGTTGGATTTGGCAATGCGGCGCAGACAGCAGCATTTGCCGCGTACGAGGCAGGGGCGAAGGTTCTCGTGCTGGAAAAGGCTCCTGAGGCGAAAAGAGGGGGCAATACTTGGTTTAGCGCTTCGGCGCATTTACGCCACGACCACAACGGGATTCCCGATGAGAAGGTTCTCTTGCCTCATGTACCTGAAAGTGAGTGGGAAAAAATTGATATAACGCCCTACACCAAGGACGATTTCTATGGCGACTTGATGCGGGTTACGCGGGGAAGAATCGTTCCGGAATTGGCGGAGCTCTTGGTTGACGAATCCTACCCCACGGTGAAGTGGATGCGCGAGTCAGGCATCCAGTGGGAGATACGTTACGAGGCCGCAATACCGGGAAACGGCCGCTTTCGGTGGCATCCCGGCAATGTCTTCATCCAATCCAAGGAGGGAGGAGCGGGCCTGGTAAAGATGTGGCACCGCATCCTTCAGGACAAGGGAATCGAGATCCGTTTTGAAACTGCTGCTGTCCGACTGCTTGCCGATGAAAAAGTCCGGGTTTACGGCTTAGTGGCGCAGAATATAGAGGGGCTCACGGAGATCCGTTCTAAGGCGGTCGTTCTCGCGAGCGGCGGTTTCCAGGCCAATCCCGCGATGCGAGCAAAGTATCTGGGCAACGGCTGGGACCTGGGCAAGGTTCGCGGCAGCAAGTACGACACGGGCGACGGCATCCAGATGGCCTTGGACATTGGCGCTCAGCCCTTCGGCCACTGGGCGGGCAGTCACGCAACTCCCATCGATGCCGATACCGGTGAATTTGAGGCAGCGTTCCTCGATCCTGTGAACCTGCGCAATCGGAGCCACCGCTACGCTTGGACGTTAGGTATTTTGGTCAATATCGAAGGGAAACGTTTCCTGGACGAAGGCGAGGATTTCGATGCTTATACCTACGCCAAGACCGGCAACGAGATCCTCAGGCAGCCCGGCAATATAGCCTATCAGATTTTCGATGCGAAACTTAAGGAGGCGCTCGATCGCAATTTTTACACCGCCGCCATGGTCGTGGAGGCCAACACGATAAGAGAGTTGGCAGAAAAACTGGAGATCAATGCGGATGTCCTGGCTCAGACGGTGGAGCAGTACAACGAGGCGGTGATGGATGAGGTCCCGTTCAATGCGCTTATCCACGATGGTAAGGGCACGAGAGGTATCTATCCGCAAAAGACCAATTGGGCGCAAAAGCTCGACACCCCGCCCTACGTGGCTTACGCCTCAACCGGCGGGCTGACCTTCACCTATGGAGGGATAAAGATCAACAAACGCTGCCAGGTGCTGGACCGGTTTGACCGACCTATTCCAGGCCTTTATGCGGCAGGAGAGCTCGTGGGTGGATTTTTCTATTACAATTACGTGAGCGGAACAGGATTCACGCGGGGTGCCGTTACGGGGCGCATTGCCGGAGGGAACGCTGCTGGTTGATCGATCGGCAGGCAGATCGGAGAAGACTGTTGACCGAGCATTGATCTTAGTGGACTGAAGGGAGGAAAGAGAGTGTGAAGATTGTTGTATTATGCAAGTCGGTGGCCGTGGAGGTCAGTGACGTAAAAATCGCCACCGGAGGTAAAGTCCTCCAATACCAAAGCCAACTTCTGACCATAAACGAATGCGACGAATATGCACTGGAGGAGGCAATCGTCCTCAAACGTGCCCATGGAGGAGAGGTCACCGTTCTGACCATGGGATCCATTAAAACACAGAACATCCTCCACCTCGCCCTTGCCAAAGGTGCAGACCGGGCCGTGCGCATTGATGCGCAAATTCAGGATTCGCAGGCTGCAAGTATCGTCCTGGCGGCGGCGCTGAGAAAGCTGGAATACGACCTTATCCTGACGGGCACTCAGTCTCGCGATACACTCTCCGGCATTGCGGGGATTGCGATTGCAGAGAGGCTGGAGATTCCGTTTTGCTTTGCCGTGACGCAGGTGGAGATGGGCGGCGATAAGTCGATCAGAGTACTCAAAGAGCTGGGAGGTGGGCGATCTGCTGATGTGAAGCTACCCTTGCCTGCGCTTCTGTGTGTACAGACAGGCATCCAACGGCTTACTTATGTTCCGCCTGCACGGATGCTCCGGGCGCGGCAGCAGCCTGTGCGCTCCCTTTCTCTCGGGGACCTCGGCCTTGCGGAAGAACAGGTTGTTGCACAAGGCTATCATTTCCTCGACGTTTTTCCGCCCATACGGACAGGTCAAGTACAATTCCTGCAGGGAAGTGCTCAACAGGTTGCAACGACGCTTCTTGCCAAGATTAAGGAGGTCATGTAAATCCATGAGTCACGATATTCTCGTTATAGTGGAACAGTGGAAAGGCCAGATCGATGGCATCACCTATCAGTTGCTCGCTAAGGGGGCTCAGCTTGCTGACTCGCAGGGAGTGGGATTGTCGGCCCTTATTGTGGGGCACCAGCTTGACAAGCCCGTCGAGGTTCTGAAAGACAAGGGCATGGATACGCTGCTGGTCATCGATAACCCGGATTTGGGGCAGGCGGGGGCCGACGTGTGTGCCGCTGTCATTGCAGAGGCCGTGCGACAAGTCGACGCGGGACTTGTTCTTGTTGGCTACAGCCTGGTAGGAATGGAGCTCGCGCCCCCTATAGCCGGAAGGCTCGGTGTCACCCTTATGACCAACTGCGTTAACGTAGAGATCTTTGACGGTGAGTTCATCGTAACCCGACCTCTCTTCGATGGGACCGTCCATGCGAGGATTGCGTTGGAAGGCAAAGGGCTTGCGGTGGTGGCGCTCCAGAGGGGACCTACCCCTACGGTACAACTCCCTTCGAAAAACGCTTCGGTGCAATCGATAACCGTCGATATACAGTCGATCCCCGTTCGCAGCAAGGTACTGGAACTCATCGAGGCGCCGGCAAGTGAGGTCGATATTACAAAGGCTGATATTCTGGTTTCTATTGGACGGGGAATTGGGGACAAGGAGAAGATGCCTGTCATAGAAGGTTTGGCGCAAGCCCTGGGTGGGCTAATTGCCTGCTCCCGCCCATTGGTGGATTTAGGTTTTTTGCCGTCCGAACGACAGGTGGGGGCGTCGGGCAAGATCGTGGCCCCAAAAGTCTACATTGCCTGCGGCATTTCTGGTGCCAGCCAACACTTGACGGGCATGAGCGACTCAAAGATCATTGTAGCGATCAACAAAGATCCCAATGCGCCCATTTATCAGGTAGCACACTACGGGGTCGTCGCTGATCTTTTCGAAATTGTTCCAGCTCTTACTGAAGCAGCTAAGAAGGGTAAGACAGCGGCGGTTTCATGACGAACCGATCAGTGCCTCCTATCCATCCTCATCCTTGTCTTTTGCTTTCTCGGCGCTTATAGCATGAACAATAGCACAAACGAGGTCATGATCACCTTTGCCTTCGGGATTTTTGGTTTTCTTATCAGAAAATTCAGGTTTGAGCCCCCCTTTGATCCTGGCTTTTGTCTTGGGTCCCTTAGTGGAAACGGCATTTCGACAGTCTTTGATCATGTCCGGGGGAAGCTTTACAATCTTTATGACCCAGCCCATTTCCGCCTTTTTCATTCTTGCGGCACTCGGGGTGATCATTACCGCCTTCATTAAGAAGAAACCTTTTGCGAAAGGGATTGAAAGTGAGGATTAGCCACGGAGGAGAGGACCGGGTCGCGCGGCTCCGGCTGCAAAACATCTGTCTCAATGATGACTGGATTGATTACAAGAACTTCAGTGTTGCTGTTCCGGATCCATTTACTGTGAAGGAACAGAAGGGAGGAGTCTCTTGGAAAGAATTAATGTCGACAACATACCTGGGTGTCGAAATGGGGATCAGGATGGCACTGGCTATAACCCCTAAATCAACTCATCCGTTGTCTCCGTTTCTATGTGGCTTTGCCTCTGAGGCCGCAGCAATCAAGATACCCGGGCTAAGTGCTGAACAAATCCTGGGCGTCTTAAGTATCGCCTACTACCAGGTCAGTCCTATCGGTGTAGGTATAACTTCCTCGTCCTTCACCAAAAGCCTGAGACCGGGATTGGCCGTCAAATCTGTTTTTTTTCTGCATGGAGACAAACATGGTTTCAACCCAGAGCAAAAATGATTCCACAGCGATACTGACTGAATTTGCCAGCGATACCGACTATGAAAGACTTCCGCCGAATGTGGTGGAGCTTTCAAAAAGGGTTCTGCTGGACACGATTGGGGTGATGTTGGCTGCCACCACCTTAGAGAAAGCGGTCCTTCCCATCATTAAGTTGGTGAAGGGGGGGGGGGCGGCAAGGGGGAGAGCACGATCATTGGGTTCGGCGGTAAGGTGCCCTGTTGGATGGCGGCGTTTGCCAACGGTGCCCTTTCTCATGCTCTGGACTACTCCTCCAGCGATAACCGGGGTGTGGCGCCTGGAGGCGTAACCGTGCCCACTGCGCTGGCTATGGGTGAGAGAATCCCGCACACGAGCGGCAAGCAGTTGATCACAGCGGTCGCCGTCGGCAACGAAGTGTTGATGCGCATTGGCGGGGCTATCACCCGGAACCCCATGGACTTCGGGTGGGTCTCTCTCATGCTGTTGGGCGTATTTGGGGCTGCCGTCACGGCGGGAAAGATAGCAGGATTAGGAAATAAGGGATTGGCAGATGCGATCGGCATTGCCTTGCATCAAGCCGGTGGCACCTGGGAGATGGCTGAAGATCCTACCAGTACATTCCGCGCCACCCGGTATTCTTTTGTCAACAAGGCCG
>JAZDGZ010000625.1:0-6066 GCA_043806375.1 Pseudomonadota bacterium
GCTGAAGAGCGAACCGTTTCGATCGCCTTCAGGCGTTCCGTCTCATTCATGAGAACGACCTCGCCTGTTGAGCCGAGGATCAGATAGCCTGAGAGGCCCGTCTTGTTAAACTTCTCAATATTGGATTTTAATCCGGACAGGGAAAGATCCCCGTCCACAAAAGGGGTGGTCAGGGCCGGAAAGATGCCGAGGATAGACTTTTCCATGATCGCTTGGGACCTCCTGTTTGGGCTGAGGGTGGAACTTCGTTTACATCTTACCAAAAAGGCATGTAAAATAAAGCTTCTGTTTTTCTTCTATACCTTTTTAATCTCTCTTTGGGTTTAATTCCCCGCAGCTTGCTACGTATGGTAATGTATAATGCCTCTGGATGTGTCATGCACTTTAAAGTATCCAGGAGCCAGGAGTCAGCGAAGCCGCTGGCCGGTTGGCCAGTTTGATCGAACAGAAAACTCTGGCCTTGGGCATGAAGTTTCATACAAGAATCCAGAAGAATAAGGCTGATATGAAAGCCGTTTGTATGGTTGTTTTATTCTGCCTCCTGAATTCTGACGGTCTCGTAAACCCTCATGACCTGGGCGCCGGCCACCCCCATGGATGAATACGCCAAAGGCGTACAAGAATGTAGGGGCGCACTTTACGTGCGCCCGCAGGGCGGAGATAAACTCCGCCCCTACGAGCGTATTTTCACGGCAAAAAGTCCCATTCGCCCTGTTCGTCCTTCGATACCCTGGTCGCCTTTGGCGCCGCCGTAGGCGGGTAAACCTCAGGACGAACGGTGTTTCCGGTCATGGTGAGGTATCGAACCATACCTCAGGGCGAACGGAATTGTTCTGCGTGACTTTTTGCAAGTGCACCAAACGCCGTGATAACATCAAAGGCGGCCGCCCTACAAGCGGTCCCAGTCGATCACTTCCCTCGGAAAGACCGGACCCTCTTGGCACACATGGTAATAGGGCCTCTCTTCCTTTGAGGCGGCCTTGACCGCACAACCCTGGCAGGCCCCTAACCCGCAGGCCATGGTCGCCTCCAGAGAGGCCTGGCAGGAAATCTTGCGATCAGCGGCCATCTGGGCGACCCTTCTGAGCATCGGTTTCGGACCGCAGGTGAAAAGAGCGATCGATCGTTTCTGAGCGCGGCTCCCCTCAAGGGCCATTTCCAGGAGGTCGGTTACGAAACCGACGTGGCCCTCTGTCCCATCGTCCGTCGCTATCAAAACCTCCCCCTTGCGGCCCACGGCATGGTCCAGGCTGATGATCTCGGCGACGGAACGAAAACCCATCAGGAACTGGAACTTCCTCTCCTTCAGGCTTTGAGCCAGAAAAAAGAGAGGGGCCACTCCTATGCCGCCGCCCACAAGAAGGCATCTTTTCCCTGTTTTTGGCGCCTCAAAGGCCTTGCCGAGGGGACCGAGGACCTTCAATTCCTGTCCCCCTCCCGCCTCAGTCATGATAGCCGTGCCCCGTCCCACCACGCGGTAGAGGACCAGAAAGAGGTCCTCCTTCACCCCGCATATGGAAAAGGGTCTCCTCAGGAGCGGGTCCACTCCGGACCTCACCCGGATCATCACGAACTGCCCGGGTTTTGCCCGGCCTGCGATCTCCGCGGATCTCAGGCCCATAACCCAGGTATCCGGAGTGAGTCTGTCATTGAACGCTATTTCTGCATACTGCTCAAACATGGGTCCAGCATACCCTATAATCCGCTTTTGTGGGAGAAAGAATCCTTAGCTGCGCAAGAGTTACCTCATATTAATCGTCCCATAAAACTCTTGCCGCTTCGTCATGCAGGACTTGATAAGCCCGCCCCGTACTGATACGGGGGCATCCAGAAACAGACTGGATTCCAGCTGGAGTTTATCCCGCAACGTAGAGAAGAAGTGTCGCCAACTGCAAGCCTGCATTATAGGCGATATTGAATCGCCAATCTTTCGAGATCTCTGGCCTTGATGCGTCGGCGAGATCGCGTTCAACCAGTTCCAGGATGCCCTCTACCTCCTGTTTGCTGGTTTTGTGGGGGCGGAGCCACCCATTTTCCTGCCAAGATTCAAGAGTCATCTTCCGATCCTAAAAGAATAATCTTGGGACCATTCAGAACACCGGTCAGAAAGTGATCTTTCCGGCGCTTCCTTTGACTGTACTCGGTCAAGGTGAATTGGGATACGTTGACAGACCGACCGATTTCGTTTTGAACTTCCCCCAATAACTCGGCCACCTTGAGTCCGGGGAGTTCGGATACAAGGAACAGATCTACGTCACTCTCATTGCCGTAGTCTCCGGTGGCAAATGATCCATAAATGAAGGCGCTTTCGATCTGGTCTTCAAATGGGCTGAGGGCCCGTTTAACAGCCTCTGCGACTCCCACCGTTTTCATTATGAGCCCCTTTATCTCCCCGCCGATAGGGCACTCAGGGTCAAGCTGATAACGATGCTGATTTCCCGCTAATTCCATCCGCAATATGCCGCCGGCATAAAGATTCTTCAGCTCTTTCTCGACGCCCCTAATAGAAAAGCCGGTGAGTCGGCTCAATTCGTTTATGTTGAATGAGCTTTGAGGGCTCGCGGCGAAGATTCGCAAGAGCTCGATTCGTGTCTTTGAGGATATCAGGCTTTGAATGGCTGCCATCCTTGCTCCCATATACTTATGGTATATGATCGTATACTTTTTGTAGATGGTTTAAGTGTCCTTTGTCAAGCCTCTTTTCCCGGATGAGCCGGTTTTCTTTCGCCTGCCCCTTCCGAAATGCTGGACATCTCCCTCCACCTCGCCCCCCAGGTTGTGATTGCTACAATGGCTACTTCGGTCTCTCCACGCAGCTTTGTTTGCAGACGTGGGTCATATCCAAGTATTCTGAAGCTTACGATATTGGCAGAAGATGGCAAGAGATCAGCAACCGGCAATTTCTTGGCTGCTGGTTTAGGCCTTTATGATTCTTAGTTAAGCCCGTCCCCCTTTAAGAATGCCACAACATGGCGGATTGGCTTTTTCCTGGACACACAAGGCCGAATCCCGTATAGTCCATATCCGAAAAAGGAAATTCTTATCACCCAAAATGAGGTATTCGCATGTCTGAGAAATACGTATATCTGTTCGCTGAAGGGAACGGAAAGATGAAGGAACTGCTCGGCGGAAAGGGCGCCAATCTGGCGGAAATGACCAGGATAGGTCTGAACGTGCCCCCTGGATTCATTATCACCAGCGATGTATGCAACATCTACATGAACTCCAAAAGGAAGGTGCCGAACGGACTTGCCTCCCAGGTAAAGACTTCCATGAAGCACATCGAGAAGCAGACAGGGAAGGGTTTCGGCAACCAGAAGAATCCCCTGCTGGTATCCGTGCGCTCCGGCTCGCGTGTCTCCATGCCCGGCATGATGGACACAATTCTCAATCTCGGTTTGAACGACGAAACCGTCCAGGCACTGGCCAGGGCAACGAAGAACGAACGGTTTGCCTGGGACTGCTACCGGAGATTCATCCAGATGTACGGAGATGTGGTCATGGGCGTGCAGAAACTCCCCGGCGAGGACCACGAACCCTTCGAAACTATTATTCACGATCTCAAAAAGAAGCGCCACGGCAAGGACATCGAGGACACGAAGTTCACCGCAGCGGACATCAAGGAACTGGTCAAACTCTTCAAGGCTCTCATAAAGAAGTGCACCGGCAAAGCCTTCCCCACGGACCCCTGGGACCAGCTCAACGGCGCCATAGCAGCAGTGTTCGATTCATGGATGAACGACCGGGCCATTGTTTACAGGCGGAAGTACGGCATCCCCGCAGACTGGGGAACCGCCGTCAACGTTCAGACGATGGTATTTGGCAATACCGGAGAGAATTCCGGTTCCGGTGTGGCATTCACCCGCAACCCGGCCAATGGGGTCAAGGAGTTCTACGGCGAGTTCCTCATGAACGCCCAGGGCGAGGATGTTGTCGGAGGCGTGCGCACACCCGAGCCCGTTGCCAGACTCAACAAGGTCATGCCATCCGCCCACAAGGAACTGAACCGCATCCGCATGGTTCTCGAGAAGCATTTCAGGGACGTTCAGGACTTCGAGTTCACAATCGAGGACGGCCAGGTGTTCATGCTTCAGACCAGGAACGGCAAGCGAACCGCCATGGCCGCACTGAAATTCTCCATGGACATGGTGGATGAGAAACTCATAGACTGGAAAACAGCCATAATGCGCAACCCCGCTGACCAGCTTGACCAATTGCTGGCCCCCATATTCGACCAGGCCGAGATAAAGAAGAGCAAGATCATAGCCAAGGGATTGCCGGCAGGCCCCGGCGCCGCTTCCGGAAAGATATACCTCAATGCTGACAGGGCTGCAGCAGCGGCTGCCAAGGGTGAAAGGGTAATCCTGGTGAGGAGCGAGACCTCCCCTGAGGACCTCAGGGGAATGATTGCCGCCGATGGAATTCTGACTGAGAAGGGCGGGGTATCATCCCACGCAGCCCTGGTGGCCAGGCAGATGGGTAAGGTCTGTATCTGCGGTGCAGGCGCACTCTCGATAGATTACAACAAGAAGCTGGTCTCGGTGACCGGCCAGAAATTCAAGGAGGGCGATTACATCTCCATAGACGGTACCGCAGGCACGGTCTATGCCGGAGCCATCAAGACGGCTCCGTCCGAGATAATTTCCGGACTGCTTCACGGCGACAAGGCCGCCAGGAAGACCAAGAAGTTCAAGCAATTCCACCAGCTCATGGACTGGTGCTCCAAGGTAACCCGCATGAAGGTGAGAACCAACGCCGATAACCCGGAGCAGGCAGAAAACGCAGTCGCATTCGGTGCCCAGGGAATCGGCCTTTGCAGGACCGAGCACATGTTCTTCGAGGGAAATCGTATCGACGCCATGCGTGAGATGATACTTGCGGAAAATGAGAAGGACAGGAAGAAGGCCCTGGCGAAGATATTGCCCTACCAGAGGGGCGATTTCGAGGGCATATTCAAGGCGCTCAACGGATACCCTGCAACAATCAGGCTGCTGGACCCGCCGCTGCATGAATTCCTTCCTCACACTGATGTTCAGCAGAAGGACCTCTCCAAGAAGACCGGAATTCCAGTTGCCCAGATAAAGAAGCGCGTGGAGCAGCTTCATGAATTCAACCCAATGCTGGGTCACAGGGGCTGCCGTCTGGGAATCGCATATCCCGAGATAACCGAGATGCAGGCCCGGGCGATATTTGAGGCCGCGGCCAATGTTGCCAAGAAGAATATAAAGGTCAATCCCGAAGTCATGATACCCCTTGTCGGATTCGCCAAGGAACTTGAACTTCAGACGGAGATAGTCCGCCGCGTGGCCAGGGAAGTCATGGCAGAGAAGAAGATCAAGTTCGACTACATGGTGGGAACCATGATAGAGATACCCAGAGGCGCACTCACGGCTGACGAGATAGCCGAGACAGCGGAATTCTTCAGCTTCGGCACGAACGATCTAACTCAGACCGGGCTGGGCATCAGCAGGGACGACATGGGCGGCTTCCTGGAAGTCTACACGGAGAACGAGATATTCAAGAAGAATCCGTTCGCAACCCTGGACATAACCGGCATCGGCCAGCTCATGGAGATTGCCGTTGCCAAGGGCCGCAAAACGAAGCCGAACCTCAAGCTGGGAATCTGCGGAGAGCACGGCGGCGACCCGGAATCGGTCAAGTTCTGCCACAAGCTGGGGCTCGATTACGTCAGCTGCTCGCCCTTCAGGGTGCCGGTGGCAAGGCTCGCCGCGGCGCAGGCCGCCCTGGCCGACGAGAAGGCGGCCAAGCCGGTTGGGAAAAAGCCCTCAAAGACCAAAAAATAGATTCTCAACATTTGAGGACTGTTCAATGACAATGGAATCGTGTCAGGCCTTGACTTTTGACATTACAGTAACCGAGGTTGGAAAATGACGGGACGAGGGTGGGGGGGTGGGTCTGTTTTGAAGCCCGGCGCAATGCGGCCCCGACTTTTGCCAGGTCTTCATCGAGGACCACCTTTTTGACCCTTTTCATTGGCGCCCTCCCGGTCAAACCACGGCTGCGGGGGTGAAATCAGCCGACTTTCTTATCCAGGTGCTCCCAATA
>JAZDGZ010000626.1:0-7581 GCA_043806375.1 Pseudomonadota bacterium
TGCCTGGGATCGTTCTCATCCATTTGCTCCGCTTCCCTTGAAAGGAGATTCATGGCCTCTTCCATTTTGGATTCGTCCAGGTCGGGCATGGGCATGTCCCCTTCCTCACCGCGATTCTTCAACGTCGCAAAGCGGGACATCCGGCGTTCCAACTTCACTTGCCCGCACTTGGGGCAGAGGGGCCTTTTATCTGTATTGACGGACGCGGAATAGAAATTAAAAACCATGTGACATCTCGAACAGTAGAATTCGTAGACCGGCATGACAGGCCCTTTCCTCACGATGATCAGCCAAAACCCGTCCTTCCTACTTGCTTCAACGGACGAAGGTCGGGCGACGGCCTCATTTTCATTTTATGCCTTAATTATCAATGACATGAAAGTTCCTGAGAGTCAAATGATTTCAAGAGGAGACCACAATATGGCTTGTCTTTTTTTTTCAGCTTGTTATACTCGTGGGCAAATTGCCAGGAAGAGGAGGTCCTTCCCGACCCTATGAAAATCGGCGTTCTTTCCGATACGCACCTCTCGGGGGTAACGGCGGCCTTTCGAGGGATCTGTGATCTGTACCTCTCGGATGTGGATGTCATCCTCCACGCAGGGGATTTTACCTCAGCCGAGATCGTGACATTTTTGAGCGAAAAGCCTTTCTACGGTGTCCACGGGAACATGGACCCCGTGGAGGTCAAAGCGATGCTTCCCGAGAAAAGAGTGATGGACCTGGGAGGGTACAGATTTGGTCTGATCCACGGGGGGGGCTCTTCAGCGGGGCTTGAGGAGAGGGTCTGGCGGCAGTTTCAAGATGTGGATATCATCGTCTATGGGCATTCCCATAAGGCGGCAAACCATATGAGAGATGGCATTCTACTTTTTAATCCCGGAACGGCAACGGGTTTTACCTCAGGCGAGACCCACAGCATAGGACTCCTGGAGTGTGGAAAGACCGCCAAAGGGAGAATCGTTGCGATTGATTGAAGGAAATACCCTGTTAGGGAAAGAGGATGATTTCAAATAGGATGAAAGGAGCAGCCTTGTTCATATGAAGGTACTTTGGGCACCGTGGAGGATGGGATATATTCTCTCAGATCAAAAAGAGGAAGGGTGTATCTTTTGCCCGGGCAAGGATCGAAAAAAGGACGAAGAGCGTCTGATCCTGCACGCGGGATCACTGACCATGGCCATGATGAATCGGTTTCCCTATAACAATGGACACCTCTTGGTGGCCCCGGTCAAGCATGCCTCCAGCTTTGAATATCTCAACGATGAAGAGGCGCTGGACCTGATGCGTCTGGTGCAGAAATCCATTCAGGTCCTCAAGGAGGTCATGAACCCCGAAGGTTTCAACGTGGGAGTGAACATCGGACGCGTTGCCGGGGCCGGGTTAGAGGAACACATGCACTTTCATATTGTGCCGCGATGGAAGGGAGACACCAATTTCATGACGGTCCTGGGAGATGTGAGGGTCATACCTGAACACATCAAAGAGACCTACAGCAAGCTGTTGCCTTTTTTTAATAATCAAGACAGAGCCCCCGGAGGTGAAAAATGACGCATCTCAAAGTGATTCTCGTCATTATAGTAGGGTTGGCTGTGATCGTTCTGGCGGTACAAAACCATCAGGCCATGTCCGAGAGCGTTCAATTCAGGATCGATCCTGTTTTTTTTCAGGAAATGAGGTCGGGCGACATATCCATTTATCAGGTGATGGTTATCGCCTTTCTTCTGGGAGTGATATCGACCGGGGCATATGGGATTATTGAGCGTTTCCGTCTCAAGAGAAAGATCAAGTCCCTTACCAAGGACTTGGATGACAAAGACAAGGAACTCAGTTCCCTTAGAAACCTGCCTATTACCTATGGCGGCGTCTCCCCGGAGGAACCGGAGAAGACCTGAGCGGACGAGGAGGGAGGTCATTTATGTGGCAAGGGCTCTGGCAGTGGTTCTCGGCAATTCCTAACCAGAAGCTTCTATTGAGCCTCCTGATCGGGCTTATTTTGGGTCTGATTATTGGACGCCTTGCGGGTCGTCGCAAAGAAACCAAGGGCAAATCGCTCAGCCTGAAAGGGGACGAGGCCTTCTTCAAGGGTATCCAGTACATCCTTTCCAACGACCATGATCATGCCATCGAGGAGTTCACCAAATCGGTCCAGATCAATTCGGACACTATTGAGACCTATGTGGCCCTGGGCAACCTCTACCGTTCCAAGGGGGACATCGAAAGAGCCATCCGCATTCGGCAGAGCATTATTCTCAGACCTCACATCGAGGAGCAGATCAAAATCCGGGCCCTCTTTGACCTTGGGCTGGATTATCGAAAGGGGGGTTTTTTGAATCGGGCCCTCGATGCCTTCCATAACGTCCTGCAAAAACAGCCTTCCCACATGGAGTCCCTTGATGCCGTCGAAAAGATCTACGAGGAAATGAGGGATTGGGAAAACGCCTTTTCGACGCGTCAGAAGATTGCCCGGCTTGTCAAGGGCGACCACCAGCATATTCTTGCTCACTACCAGACGGAAATGGGCAAGGCCTTTGCGGAGAAAGAGGAATTATCCAAGGCAAAGGCGTGCTACCAGAAGGCCCTGTCTATCTATGATGGTTGTGTGGACGCCTACCTTCATCTCGGAGACCTGTACTTCAGCAAGCAGGACTATAAGAAGGCCATTGCGGAGTGGAAAAAGATCGTGAAGGTGGCCCCCCATTTTACGTTCCTGGCGTATAATCGCCTGGAAGGCGCTTATTCAAAAATGAAGAACCTCAAGCCCGTCGAAGAATTTCTGAAGGAATGCGCCCAATCCAAGGCAGATGCCTTTACCCATATGGCCCTGGCGCGATACCTCTATAATGAGCACGACCACCAAGGGGCCCTCAGGGAACTCGATAGTGCCCTGGACCTTGACCCGTCTTTCTGGGAGGCCATGAAATTCAAGGGAGAGATTCTTCTCTCTCAGGGCATGAAAGGAGAGGCCCTCGCTGCCTACAGGGACCTCATTCCCCGTCTGAACGTGCCCTATTTGAAATTTCAGTGTTCGAACTGCGGCTTTAAACCCTATGAGCTTCAGTGGCAATGCCCTCAGTGCAAGAGATGGGACACGGTCACCCTCATGGATTCCGCAAGGGTCGATGCAGCCGCTCCAGCCCAGCAACCTCCAATACCCGTCGTCGCTTCACCCGAGAACACTCCTGAGGAAGAAACATGAGCAACATGACACCCATGCTAAGGCAGTACATGGGTATCAAGAGTGAACATCAGGATGGCATTCTCTTCTATCGCATGGGCGATTTCTATGAGATGTTCTTTGATGACGCGGTGACCGCATCGAGGATTCTAGGCATTACCCTGACATCCCGCGGCAGCCACGACGGACAAAAGGTGCCCATGTGCGGGGTCCCCCACCATTCCTCAAAATCCTACATTGCAAAGCTGGTGGAAAACGGATGGAAGGTGGCCATCTGCGAGCAAACGGAGGATCCGAAGGAGAGCAAGGGCATTGTTAAGAGAGAGGTGGTCAGGGTGGTCACCCCCGGGTCTGTTCTGGAAGAGGGCGAGGTGGACAGCAAGACCAACCTTTACATGGCAGCCCTCTGCGGAAAGGACCAACCTTACGGCCTCGCCCACCTCGATCTTTCGACGGGTGAGTTCCGTCTCACGGAGGTGGAGGAATGGGACGAGGTTCTTGATGAACTGGGAAGGATCGGACCTGCGGAGGTATTGATTCCTGAGGAAGACGGCCTGTCGGCGCGCAGGGGTCTATCATCCTATCGAATGGAGGTGCTTGGCAAGGAGAGATTCGATAAAGCCAAGGCGGAGTCTCTTCTGAAGCAACAGCTGGGCGTAAGGAGCCTCGTCGGCTTCGGATGCGAAGGCATGGAACAAGGGATTATCGCGGCAGGGGCTATTGTGAGTTACCTGCGAGAGACCCAGAAGGGAAACCCCGATCATATCAAAGACATCGTCAGCTACCGCCTCGGAGACTACATGTTTCTGGATGAGGCGACCACTTTGAATCTGGAATTGTTCAGGACCCTCAGGCGCCAGTCTGTGAAAGGCTCGCTCTTTCATATCCTCGATAAGGCGGCAACCCCGATGGGGAGCAGGCAGCTCAAGAGATCCATCGGCTACCCCCTCCTGGATCTTCGGAAGATCAGGGAAAGGCTCGCGGCCGTGACGAATTTCCGGGACAACCGGATATTCAGAGAGAGGATCAGGGGACAGCTCGGGGATATCTATGACCTTGAAAGGCTGAACGGACGGGTCTCCCTTGGAAGGGCCAACGCCAGGGACCTTGTGGCCCTGAAACTGTCCGTTCAGAGGCTGCCTGAGATGAAAGAGAGCCTCGCCGAAGCGACGAGTGAACTCCTGGGAGAGACCGCCGGAAAGCTGGATACCCTTGATGATGTGGGTGATTTGATTGAGAGGGCTATCCGCGAAGATCCGCCCGTTTCACTCAGGGAAGGAGGCTTCATCAAGGAGGGATACCATGCAGATCTCGATCGCCTGATCAGGCTCACCCGGGACGGCAAGGGTTGGATAGCGGATCTGGCGGCCTCCGAGCAGAAGAGGACGGGGATTTCGAACCTCAAGGTGGGTTACAACAGGGTCTTCGGATACTACATCGAGGTGTCCAAGGCCAATCTTCATCGTGTGCCGGAAGACTATATCAGGAAGCAGACCCTGGCCAACGGAGAGAGATACATTACCGAGGGGCTGAAGGAATACGAGGAGATGGTCCTGGGGGCCGAAGAAAAAAGGGTGGCCCTCGAGTACGAGATCTTTGAACAGGTACGGCAGGAGGTGGCCCTTGAAAATCGTCGCATCAGAGAGACGGCAAGGCTGGTGGGGGAGGTGGACGCCCTGGCGGGGCTTGCCGAGACGGCGGAGCTCCATGGGTACATTTGCCCCGAGGTCAACGATGGGGGCGCCATCGACGTCATAGACGGCCGCCACCCGGTCATCGAACAGACGGTCAAGGACGAGGATTTTGTTCCCAATGACATCCATCTGGATGACAAGGAACAGCAGTTTCTGATCATCACGGGTCCAAACATGGCCGGAAAATCGACGGTCCTCAGACAGACCGCCCTGATCGTCCTCATGGCACAGATGGGGAGTTTCGTCCCCGCCTCAAGGGCGGTCATCGGGCTCGTAGATCGCATTTTCACCCGTATCGGCGCTTCGGATGACCTGTCGAGGGGTCAGAGCACCTTTATGGTAGAGATGAACGAGACGGCCAATATCCTGAGACACGCGACTCCGAGGAGCCTGGTCATTCTGGATGAGATCGGGCGGGGTACCAGCACCTACGACGGCCTCAGCATAGCCTGGGCCGTGGCTGAGGCCTTGCACGACAGGGACCGCAAAGGGGTGAGGACCCTTTTTGCGACCCATTATCACGAACTGACGGAACTCGTGGGCGCCAAGCCGAGGGTCAAAAATTTTAATATTGCAGTCAAGGAGTGGAATGAGCAGATTATCTTTCTGAGGAAGCTGGTCCCGGGCAGGACGAGCAGAAGCTACGGGATACAGGTGGCCCGCATCGCCGGCTTACCCTCCGAGGTCATCGACAGGGCCAAGGAAATCCTTGAGAACCTGGAGGGAGAAGAGATGGATGAGGCGGGAAGGCCCCGCATGGCCCATTCCAAGAGGGCGAAAGGTGAAGAGGAGATCACTCAGCTCAACCTTTTCGGGGTGCCTGATCAGCGCCTCAGGAGATGGGTTCAGGATCTGGATATTCCATCCATGACCCCTCTGGAGGCCTTGATCGAACTCAACAAACTGAAGGAGTATTTGGACGAAAGACAGAATGGGAAAAAGAGTGATTTACCATAGGAACTTGCTTGTCCTTCTGACAGTGACCCTGTTTCTGATAGGACCTCCACAAGGCTTTTGCGAGACCTCAGGCAAAGCAGGGACGCTGCTAAAGGAGGCCGATGAATGTCAAAAGGCTTTGTACGGGTCCAAGGAAAAGATCAAATTCCGCCATCATTGGCTGAACTGCATTGACCAATATCGGGATATATCCACTCGCTACACCGAGAGCGATGAGGCCGCATGGGCCCTATACAAGGCAGCCAGGATGTGTTCGAAACTCTATAAGTATTCGGGCAGAGAGGAGGACCTGGACGACGCCGTTGAGCTCTTCAGGCGGCTCGTAACCGAACACCCGGGTCACCGTCTGGCCGATGATGCGCAATACAGGATCGGGGAGATCTTCTACGAAGAAAAGAATGATCTCACCCAGGCTTACGTGGAGTTTCTAAAGCTGGATATAAGATTTCCCACAGGCGACATGACACCGAAGGCCCGATCCATGCTCGACAGGCTGGCCTCAATTCTCAGCAAGAAAGAGACCGAGGGGCGGGTGAAAGATTCCCTTTCGCAGGGATCGGGTTTGACCCAGGTCCAGAACATCCGCCACTGGTCGACTCCCAACTATACGAGGGTCGTCATAGACCTCGAAAGGGCCGTGAAATATGAGTCTCATCTTCTCAAGGAGGATAGAGACCTGAAGAAGCCGAGGCGCCTTTACATGGATCTCCAGGGGGCATACGTCAGTTCAGATATCGAAAGCTCCATAGCCATAAGCGACGGCCTTTTGCAGAGGGCAAGGGCAGGACAGTACTCGAAGGATACCGTGCGTGTGGTCCTGGATATCAACAGTATAAGCGGATACAAGGTTTTTCCCCTCCATGATCCCTTCCGCATTGTGGTGGACGTGCAGAGCGGTGAACCAAAGGAGGATAAACAGAAAACGGCATCGAAACCGGAGAAGAGGCCCGTCGGGAAGGGGATCAGGAAGCCGAAGGAGCCGGATCAGAGCGTCTCTCTGGCGAGGCAGCTCGGGCTCAACGTCCGGAGAGTCGTCATTGATCCAGGACACGGGGGCAAAGATCCGGGCTGTTACTTTGGCGGGCGAATCAAGGAGAAGCATATTGTCTTGGAACTGGCAAAGATTTTGGCAAAAAAAATGGAGGAAAAACTTCGATGCGAGGCCGTTTTGACAAGGGAGAGGGATATCTTTTTACCCCTGGAAAAAAGGACGGCCTTTGCCAATATGCAAAAGGCGGATCTCTTTATCTCCCTCCACATCAATGCCCACAAGCAGGCGGACGTCTATGGGCTGGAGACCTATTTCTTGAACATGGCGACCGACGAGAGGGCGGTCATGGTGGCGGCAAGAGAAAACGCGACTTCGGAAAAGAATATCAGCGACCTCCAGACGATCCTGAACGATCTGATGCTTAACACCAAGATCAGTGAGTCGAGCAAGCTGGCCTATGAGGTCCAAAGGGCCATGGTCGATCAGACGAGAAAGGCATACCAGAACGCGAAAGATCTGGGGGTCAAACAGGCCCCTTTTTACGTCCTGATCGGGGCCGAAATGCCCGCCGTCCTCGTTGAGATGGGATTTATCACCAATCCCATGGAAAGAAAACGTCTCACCACCAAGAGTTATCTGGATAATATCGCCGACGGGATTGTCTCGGGCGTGGAGGAGTACATCAAGGGCATAGCCAACGCCCATGTGCGGGGGTAGTCGGCTCCGTGATTCGACCGTGAGAGACCGCCTTCGGGCCTGAGCAT
>JAZDGZ010000627.1:0-4437 GCA_043806375.1 Pseudomonadota bacterium
GGCTTTTCTGAAAGTGCAATCAACTTCCTTCCTGGCAGTGCTTACGGCTCAAAGGCTTGAATGAAAGCACCGGATGTGTAGTGGCGGGCTTCACGCCCGCCTCAAATGGGCTGATGTTTAGGCGGGGATGAACCCCGCCACTACACTGCCTTTGTGCGGCTATG
The DNA here is from genome assembly GCA_043806375.1 of Pseudomonadota bacterium. Taxonomy (GTDB): domain Bacteria; phylum Desulfobacterota; class DSM-4660; order Desulfatiglandales; family HGW-15; genus JAZDGZ01. Next base: position 165 of record JAZDGZ010000627.1, read on the forward strand.
AGGCTCGTGGCGGCGTCTTCAGAGAAATGACCCGCCGGCACCGGGCGAGGCCCGGTCGAATTGTTGAAGGAATCTCTGAGACGCAATACTGGCAGGCTGATCAAAAACGTCCGGATGGGGGTTGAGCCTCCTAGGGCATGGAATTCTATGGACAACATTAGGACCCGATGGTAAGGTTGATGCGTTCGTAAAAAGTCGTATTCGATGAATCTGTCATTTCGACTGCCAGGAGAAATCTTGTGTTTTCAGCGCGTTACATTGGTAAGATTTCTCGCTTCGCTCGAAATGACAGGTTGTTGAGACTTTTTACGAGACCATCAAACTTCAGGCCGCGAAAAAATGAATCCCCATCGAAGCGCTCGGGGAAAACGGATCTTATTTAAAAATGGCAGATAAAACAAAGGTAAAGCCCATCACCAAGGGCAGGTCTTCGAAGCGGCTGGATTGGAATGCCATTCTCGGGAAAAGGACTCTGGAAAGAGTCGGAGGCTGGCTCCGGATAGACCGCCTGCGGTGGATAATCCTCGTCTTCTTGAGTTTGATCATTTCCGTCCTCCTCTTCCCCAACATACTGAGCAAGCCTACGCTTTACAAACTCGGGGATGTCGCCAAAAGGGATATCAAGGCCTCCCGAGACTTCCTTATTGAAAACAAGGAATTGACTGATAAGGACAAGGATAAGGCGGCACGGGAAGTCCTCGCCGTATACGACTTTGACAGCTCTGCCTTGACTCTCATCTCTCCTCTTAGAGAGGCCTTCCAGCTGGGAAGGGAAAACTTCGCCGCTCCCTCTGATTCGTCCGACCCTGAGAGAGAGAAAGCCCCGTCCGACGCAAAGCCGTCGCCGGAAGGATCAGATAATTACAACGCCATCAAGGATCGGTTTTTTAGCATCCTGGACCTCCCCCCTGACAACCGGCTCTTTGCCCAGCTTGTAAAATATGGGTTTCCCCGCCAGTTAGAGGAAACAATCATCCGGTTGATCGCAGAGGTCTCGGAGAGCGGGGTTGTAGGAAACATGGCGATGCTGAAAAACCAGATCGAAAAGGGCGGCGTCGTTCTTCACGAGATCTACACCAAGAAACAGACGACAGTCGTCAAATTTGATCGCTTCCATGATGTGCCGAGTGCGGCACGTCTCATCGGCACCCAAACCAAGGCACTCAGGGCAACCATAAAGCCTTCTGAGCTGGCTCAAGTCTCCATAAAACTGGCTCAGTCCCTCATCAAGCCCAACCTCACGTTTAATCAGAGAGAGACGGAGCAGAGAAAAGAGGCCGCTCGGGAATCGGCAAAGCCCGTCTATTTTAAGGTGAAAAAGGGGGAAATGCTCGTAAGAGAAGGGGAAAGAATCGGGTCTGAACACCTTCTTAAGCTTTCGGGGGAGACGCGGTCCTTAAGCCGTATTGATATGATAGGCCGAGTACCGGCAATGGCCGTCCTGATGGGAGTCCTCTTTATGGTCGTCTACCTGGTCGGGTTGGGAAGGCCCAAGGCCCTCACCCAAGACGCGCGGGACCTCCTATTCACCGCCCTGACCGTCCTGAGCATCTTTATATTTATCTGGGCTTACAGCTTTGTTGCCGAGGAAGTGGCCCGCGGTTATCCCTATTTCTCTTCAACGGCCCTCCTCTTTGCAATGCCGGTCGCCTTTGGAGCCATGCTCATATCCATCATTCAAGGAACGCCAATGGCCGTTGCGTTCTCCCTGGTCATTTCCGTGCTCGCCTCTCTTATCACGGGCGGCCGTGTCGAGTTTTTCATCTATTTCTTCATCAATAGCCTCGTCGCCGCTTACGGCGTGAGGAACTGCACTGAAAGAGGCATCCTGATCAAGACCGGTCTGATGGTGGGGCTTATCAACATCGTCCTGTCCCTTGCCGTGGGCATGATCTATGGATCTCTTTACACTTTGGAATCGGTTGTTGCCGCTGTCTCCGGATTTACCGGGGGGCTTCTTGCCGGCGTGATCGCAACGGGCATCCTGCCGTTGGTGGAAATGTCATTCCGATTCACCACGGATATCAAGCTCCTCGAACTGGGCAACCTCGACCAGCCTCTCCTGAGGGACCTGATGGTTCAGGCCCCGGGCACGTATCACCACTGCGTCATCATCAGTAATATGGTAGAGGCTGCTGCCAAGGCCGTTCAAGCCAATCCCCTCCTTGCGAAGGTCAGCGCTTACTATCATGACATAGGAAAGATGAAAAAGCCGCTTTACTTCATAGAAAATCAGATGGGCGGGGAAAACAGGCATGAAAAACTTGCCCCGTCCATGAGCAGCCTCATCCTCATCTCCCACGTCAAGGATGGCGTGGAACTGGCCAAGGAACATAAGATGGGCAGGGAAATCATCGACATCATCCAGCAGCACCACGGCAGCAGCGTTATCTCCTACTTCTACCAGAAGGCAAAGGACCGCATGGTGGCAAAAGGAGGTAAGGCCAGTGACATAAAAGAGGAGGACTTCCGATATCCCGGGCCAAAGCCTCAGACCAAAGAGGCAGGACTGGTCATGCTGGCAGATATGTCAGAGGCCGCCTCCAGATCCCTTGTCGATCCTACACCGTCGCGCATCCAGGGCATGGTGCAGAAAATCGTCAACAAGGTCTTTTCCGACGGGCAGCTGGACGAATGTGAACTCACCCTCAAGGATCTCCATGAGATCGCAAAGAGCTTCAATAAGACGCTCAGTGGGATTTTTCACCATCGTATCGAATACCCCGAGGCCGCCGCCAAAGGCCAAAGAAGGTCAAAAAATGGAAATTCAGATCAAGGTGCAACGGAGGATTCCGGGGCTAAAAAGCAAGAAGATAAGGCAGAACTTGCAGAAGGTCTTAAGCGACTTGGGTTGTCGTGATGGTGAGTTGAGCATTCTATTGACCGATGACAGGGTCATCTCGGACCTGAACCGGCGCTATCTGAACAGGAAGGGGCCGACAAATGTCCTGGCCTTCCCCATGGCTGAGGAAGCCCCGGTTCATGACGAACCGGCCATGCTCGGGGATGTGGCGGTATCGGTCGACACGGCAATCCGCGAATCAACGATTTCGGGTGACCCTTTGGAAACCACCGTGTTTCGTCTCCTGATTCACGGGATACTGCACCTTTTCAGTTACGACCATGAGAGATCCCCTGAGGAAGCGCATCGAATGGAAGAGCAAGAGAAGCGGCTGCTCTTTCTGATCAAGGAAGGGGAACACCCTGAACTGGAGTGATGGAGTACTGGAGTATTGGAAAAAGAATGCATTACTCCAGTACTCCAATAAATACGATGCTTTCCTCATCTAACGGTCTAACAACACAGATACTCGCCACCTGCACAGGGGTCAGTTTTGTCACTATTGGTTTCCGGTATCCTCTTCGGAGGGCCGCACCAAGAGTCATCGAATCGGGGAGGAACATAAGATGGCACGTTTGGCCGTAAACGTAGACCATGTGGCCACTGTTCGACAGGCCAGGGGGATCAACGAACCGGATCCTGTCCTGGCTGCAGGGATTGCCGAACTGGCAGGGGCCGAAGGCATCATCTGCCACCTCAGAGAGGACAGGCGCCACATCAATGACAGGGACCTGAGCCTTCTCCGCCGGACGGTCAAGACCAAACTGAACTTGGAGATGGCGGCCGTATCGGAGATGGTCGCCATTGCCCGGGATATTAAACCCGATCTGGTGACCCTGGTCCCTGAGAAGAGAGAGGAACTCACCACCGAAGGGGGACTCGATGTGAAGTCTCATCCGGAGACCTACCGGAGGGTGGTGGAACAATTAAAGCAGGCAGGGATAGAGGTGAGCCTTTTTCTTGATCCTGACCCGAGTCAGATCAAGATCGGGCACGAGATAGGGGCAGACATCGTGGAGATCCATACAGGCCACTATTCTGAAGCCCGGTCTGAAGCAGAGGCCCGAGAGCGGTTTGAACGTATCGCCAGATCGGCCGACGAAGCGGCCGACCTGCACCTGAGCCTGAGCGCGGGACATGGCCTTAACTACGTCAATATCAAGCGATTCAAGGTCCTGCCCGGGATTCAAGAATACAGCATCGGGCACAGCATCGTCGCCAGGGCCGTCATGGTAGGGTTCGAGAGGGCCGTGAGGGAAATGGTTGACCTGGTAAAGGATTTTTGAGGGCGATGATCTACGGCATAGGAGTCGATCTTGTCGAAATAGGGCGGATAGAAAAGGCCCTCAAGCGGTGGGGAGATCGATTTGTCAAAAGGATCTTTACGGAGATGGAGGCCCAACTCTGTTTTGAGAAGGCCTACCCCCCTTC
>JAZDGZ010000628.1:0-3878 GCA_043806375.1 Pseudomonadota bacterium
CATAGAGAGATCTCAGGTCGTCAAAGAGCACTATCCCGTATTGAGCCAGGCGGCTTCGGTTTTGGGATCAACCGAGATCAGAAACCGCGGAACCGTGGGTGGAAACCTGTGCAATGCAGCGCCATCGGCCGACATGGCCCCTTCCCTGCTTGTTTTGGGGGCCAGGGCCGTCGTTGCTTCCAGCAAGGGAGAACGGGTCGTGCCCCTGGAGGCTTTCTTTGTGGGGCCTGGCAAAACCGTCCTTGAAAAGGATGAGTTACTGGTAAGGCTTGAGATGCCGCCCATGAAACCCGGCAGCGCGGGAAAGTATATCAAACTTGGTATTCGGAAGGCCATGGATATCGCCGTTGTGGGGGTGGCGGCAGTATTGGCCTTGAATTCGAAAGATGGCGTCTGTGCGGAGGCGAAATTGGCGCTCGGCGCCGTTGCTCCCACCCCGATGAGGGCCAAGAAGGCGGAAAACAGACTGATTGACAAGAAAATAAACGAAGAAATCATAGGGTTAGCGGCAGAGACCGCCTCGGAAGAGGCTTCGCCGGTAACGGATATACGGGCCTCGACGGACTATCGCCGGGCCATGGTTCGGGTCTTGACCCGTCGGGCCATTGAACACGCGATTGATCAATGTACCCATTCCTCCACCACGGAGCGGCCCTAACTGATAGGAGGTTGCAGTGAAACAGGAAATTGAACTGAGGGTGAATGGCCAGATTTACGAAGTAGAGGTGCAACCCTGGCGGACCCTGCTTGAGGTCCTGAGAGATGAGCTACACCTGACCGGGACCAAACAGAGTTGCGGTGAAGGTCATTGCGGTGCATGCACCGTCATCGTTGACGGTCGGGCGGTAAATTCCTGCCTGATGCTGGCTCTTGAGGGTCAGGGAAAGGACATTCTCACCATCGAAGGGCTTTCAGAGGGCGGTCGTCTTCATTCCATACAGGAGGCCTTCGTCACCCACGGCGCTGTCCAATGCGGGTTCTGCTCGCCGGGAATGATCATGGCCGTGAAGGCGTTTCTGGATGAAACCCCCGATCCGTCCGAAGGAGAAATCAAGAAGGCTATTTCGGGCCATTTGTGCCGCTGCACGGGTTATGTGCAGATTGCCGAAGCCATCAAGGCGGCCGCAGAGGGCGGGCGATCAAAGGTGATGCTTGGAAAGGAGCGAGGGGACCATGAGTGAACATGAGACTCTGAATGTCATAGGAAAGCCATACCCCAAGAAAGATGCCAAAATTAAGGTAACCGGCGAATGTCGTTTTGGCGGAGACATCAACGTCCCGGGAATGTTGCACGGTAAGCTGTTGCGTAGTCCCTATCCCCACGCGAAAATACTCTCCATAGACACCAGCAAGGCTGAAAAACTGAAGGGCGTTCGGGGTGTCGTGACGGGGAAGGATTTTCCCGGAATCATATACGGGAATTTCGCGCACACCAGGGACTATCTTCCTTTGGCCATCGACCGTGTAAGGTTTATCGGAGAGGAGGTCGCCGCTGTGGCGGCTGTTGATGAAGACACGGCCTGGGAAGCGCTGGAGTTGATTGATGTCGAGTACGAGCCGCTGCCGACGGTATTTGATCCTGAGGAGGCCATGAAAGAGGGTGCACCCCTTTTGTACGATGACAAACCCGGAAATATCAGCTGCAAATCGGTCTGGGAATTCGGGGATATGGATAAGGGTTTCAAGGCGTCCTCTCTCATCAAAGAAGATACCTATCGAACCCAGGCCATCAAGCATGGCATGCTGGAAACACATGTGTGCATCGGCTATTGGGATGCCGGCGGAAAGATCACTCTTGAATCCGCCAAGCAAAGTCCCTATGTGGTTTGGAGGCAACTGGCCATGGGGCTGGGCGTGAAGCCCCATCAGGTGAGAATGAAACAAACCTTTGTGGGCGCAGGGAATTCCGGGGGCAAGCAGGAAGCCATGCCCATGGATTTTGCGGCCGTGATGCTTTCGAAGAAGAGCGGCAGGCCGGTCAGGATCGTCCATACCATGGAGGAAGTCCTGACGATAGGATATATGCGGCACCCGTTCAAAATGGACCTGAAGGTGGGTGTCGACAATCAAGGCCTCATTCAGGCGGTGGACTGCTATGCCATTGCCGACGGAGGAGCCCATACCAGCATGGGCCAGCTGAGCATCTATCTGTTGGGGGCCTTTCTGATGTGCACCTACAAGGTTCCCAATGTCAGGTACCAGGGTTATAGGATTTACACAAACAAGGGCTGCGCCGGGGCCCTCAGGGGTCACTGTGCACCCCAGGCACGGTTTGCCTTTGAAGGGCTCCTGGATGACATCGCCGATGAGCTTGGGCTGGATCACTTTGAGATTCGAGCGAGGAACGCCATTACCCCGGGCTACGAAGGCCCGAACGGTTTCAAGATCACCACGTGCGGCTTCCACGAGGTCCTGGACAGGGCCAAGGAGGTCTCCAAGTGGGATCAAAAGAAGGGAAAACTGCCCAAGTATCGGGGCATAGGCGTGGGTGCCTCCGGCTTTGCGACGGGCGCCAATATCATGGGGATGTCGGCCTGCTCGGCCCTGCTGAAGGTTCAGGAGGATGCGACTGTGGCCCTGCAGAGTGGGGCAACGGACGTGGGGCAGGGATGCGATACCGTCCTGCCCATGATTGTGGCCGAAATCCTGGGGATCGAACCGGACGATGTGAGCTATGCGCTGGTGGACAGCGATTATACGCCCATAGACGGGGGCACCTGGGGGTCCAGAGTAACCTTTTATGCAGGCAACGCAGTCAAGGCGGCCGCCCTTGATGCAAGAAACCAATTGGCGCAGGTGGCCGCTGAAATTTTGAAGGCGGAAGAAGGGGATTTGATCTTCAAGAAAAAGAGGGTCTTTGTCCGAGGGAATCCGGACCAGGGCATTGAGCTGGATCGTCTGGTTCGGCACTGTCAGAACAGAAAAGGGATGATTTTATTGGGAAGAGGGTACTACAATGCCCCGGCAGACACGGTGAACCATATCGCCGGAACGGGAAACTTTACCCCGACCTACAGCTTCTACGCGCAGGTGTGCGAGGTGGAGGTTGATCCGGAGACCGGGCAGGTTGAAATTCTGAACATGTGGACGAGCCATGATGGGGGCCGTGAACTCAACCCCATGCTGGTCAGGGGGCAACTCTTCGGGTCCGCGGTCATGCATCAGGGACAGGCCCTGTTTGAAAATCTCATCCGTGACGATCAGGGCAGGACCCTCACCCCCTCCTTTCTTGATTACAAGATGGCCACCTCCATGGACATTCCCCTGAACCACGAATTCTACTCCATGAATATGCCTGATCCTGAAGGGCCTTTCGGGGCCAAGGAGGCGGGCGAGGGCTCCGGAACCCCGACGCTCGCCGCCATCGCCAACGCCATACGGGATGCGGTCGGGGTCAGATTTACGGAGCTGCCCATGACCCCTGAAAAAATCTATATGGCTATACATAAGAAGACCCATTAGAGTGTCAGATCAAGATTTCCTTGCAATTTGCGAAGAACTTAAAATAGCGTTTGTGATGGCGTTGAACCGCAGAATATCGAATATTGAATGATGAACGCCGAAGGAAATAACCCCGGTAACCGAACCTCGTGATTGAATTGAAACTCATTCGCTAGGGTTGCGAATCCGTCCCGCAGAGATTTGGCAGTGGCCAAAGGGCGGGGTGGGGTCTAAGGCGCGGAAACCAGCGCCTTGGCAGATGAGGTCGCCGGAGATTAGCATTACGACGGAGGAAAAAGAGATGTTTGAACATCTTCTGCAACCAGGGCAAGTCAAGAAGATGACGGTCAAGAACAGAATGAAGTTATCATCCACGACGACCAATTTTGCCAACCATGACGGCACTGTGAACCAGAAAGAAATTGATTTCATTGCAG
>JAZDGZ010000629.1:0-3002 GCA_043806375.1 Pseudomonadota bacterium
ATTTTGCTTTCCTTCCTTTCGCTGCACCTGCCTTCACTTTGCTGGTGGTCGTTTCAGCCTCGCCTAGTCTCCTTCTTGCCTCTCTCGCCCCCAACCCCTTGATCGAAAGAAGGGTTGCTCTGGTTTTTCCCCGCATTTTCAACGCGCCGTCATTCGTTTCCCACAGGTAGACAGTCTGAGCTGTGGTTCCACATATTTTTGCGAAATCCCGCCTTGTTAGGCCCAATCGACTCCTAAGGCTGCGTATCCCTTTTGATGTTATCCGGGCATTCTTGGCTTCTCCAGGGACCCTTTGAGGCGAGAGTTCCGGCTCTTTTCTCTCCGCCGCCATCAGGCGCTTGTTCACCTTTTCGAGAAAAACGACTCTCTTCTTTAGCTCCGCAACGATTTTCTTTAGCATTATGTTTGACTTTCTAATCTCCCCGACAGCGCCATTCACTTCCTTCCGGCTGATTCTAGCGATTTCGGACTTCAGAACTCTGGAAAGATCCGCCATGACATATTCTCCTTTCATTCACTTGTTGTTTGGTAGACCAAGACGATAACCTATCTTATCGAAGTTGTTAGTTTTGACGGTCTCGTAAAAAGTCGTCACTGAGCCTGCCCCGGAAAGCCTCTATCCGGGGGTGAAAAACGGGGTCCAGGTTTTTTGTAACTCTATGAAAGTACTGGATTCCGGCGCCTGCCCCGGACCCGATCCGGGGTTCGCCGGAATGACGAAAAAAGGGCTTTTGGGACTTTCTGCCGTGAAAATACGCCCGTAGGGGCGGAGTTTATCTCCGCCCTGCGGGCGCACGTAAAGTGCGCCCATACATTCTTGTACGCCTTTGGCGTATTCATCCATGGGGGTGGCCGGCACCCAGGTCATGAACGTTTACGAGACCATCAAGTTTCATAAAAAAAGCGTTATTAATGGGAGGCTTGCGATGAGGGAACTCAGAACGACGTCTAAATTGATCATAACTGTATCCCCGACCGGGGCATTCCAGGGAAAGGAGGCAAATCCGAACATCCCCATAGACCCGGAAGAAATTGCCGAATCCGTGTATAAGAGTTGGAATGAGGGCGCGAGCATTGTCCACATCCACGCCCGTGAGAAGGGGACGCTCAAGCCCACCTCGGACCCGGAGGTCCTGAGCGAGATTGATCGAAGAATCAGGGAAAAAGGGTGCGATATTATTATTCAGCACAGCACGGCCAACGATTTCATTCCAAGGCTGGGGGAGGACAAGAGGATAAAGGCCATTGAAATGAACCCTGAGATGGCCTCCTTGAGCGTCTCTTTTACGCGAATGAACACCTTCGGGAAAAGGGAGTCCATCTACATAACGACCATTCCTGAGGTCGAGCATGGCGCGCAGCTCATGTTGGAGAGGGATGTGAAGCCTGAACTGGAGGTATACAGTCCCGTGGTCATGGAGGATGTGTACGGTCTCACAAGAAAGGGGCTCTTGAAAAAGCCCTACTGGGTGAGCTTCGTTTTCGGCATGCACAGGTCCTGTCAATCCTACATGTCCTATTCCCCGAGGTTCCTCATGCTTCTGGTGGAGTTGCTGCCCCCGGATTCCCTGTTTACCGTTATCGGCATAGGGAGCGACGAGCTGCCCGCCACGACCCTGTCGATCCTTTTGGGCGGCCATTTACGCGTCGGCTTTGAAGACAATATCTATTACGGCAAAGGGCAACTTGCCGAGAGCAACGAGCAGATGGTGGCACGGGCCGCCCGCATCGGCAGGGAGCTGGGATGCGAGATCGCGACCCCGGCAGAGACGAGGGAAATACTTGGGATCAAACCTTTGAAACCAACCAAAGGGTAAGGACGAAGCGAGTCGCATGTTCATCGGGACAGAAGACCCAGGGCGGGCGGTAGGGCGAGGCTCTGGGGTGATCTCAAAGAGGTTGAAGACTTGGGAGGACTGGAGATGAAAATAGACATTGCCGCACACATTCTTCCGCTGAAATATAAGGAAGCACTCTATAAGACGGTCGATTCTAAGTTTAATTTGCAGAATGTGATTGAAACCCTTCCAACGTTGTACGATCTGGAGCACAGGTTCAGGATCATGGACAAGTTTGAAGGCCTGATGCAGGTCTTGACACTGAGCGCTCCTGCGGTCGAGGAATTTGCCGGTCCGGATAAGAGCCCGGATTTGGCCAGGCTTGTTAATGATGAGATGGCGGAACTCGTCCTGAAATATCCCGACAGATTTGTGGCGGCCGTTGCCTGCCTGCCCATGAACAACGTGGAGGCTGCCCTGAAGGAGATCGACAGGGCGATCAAGGACCTGAAATTCAGAGGGATCCAGGTCAATACGCCCGTCGACGACAAGCCATTGGATTCCCCTGAATTTATGCCTATTTACGAGAAGATGGCCCAATATAATCTGCCCGTGATCATCCATCCCATGAGGACCGCCGATTTTACCGATTACCGGACGGAGAACCGCTCGAAGTACATGATATTTCATGTCTTCGGCTGGCCCTACGAGACGGCGGCGGCCATCACGCGTTTGGTCTTCAGCGGGGTATTCGAGAAATACCCGAACCTGAACTTCGTGACCCACCATTGCGGCGGCATGGTTCCCTTTTTGGAGGAGAGGATCAAGGGGGCCTACGACCATGCCGAGATGCTCCGCGGGGCAAGATACAAGGAGGGGCTCACGAGAGCCCCCATTGACTACTTCAAGGCCTTCTACTACGACACGGCCGTCTACGGCAACACCGCCGCCTTGATGTGTGGTTTGGCCTTTTGCGGCGCGGACCATATGGTTTTTGGGACGGATCTGCCCTACGACAGTCAGTTCGGTGAAAGATACACCAGGCAGACGATAGAGGCGATCGAGAAGATGGATATCGGCGACCTTGAAAAGAAGATGATCTTCGAGGAAAATGTCAAGAGACTCTTACGTCTTCCCATATGAGGCTGGGGCGCCTTCATATCGCTACCCCCAGTGTAGGCAATGAGTATCTCTTTTGTTAAACCCTTAGATGACAAATGCCCC
>JAZDGZ010000630.1:0-4319 GCA_043806375.1 Pseudomonadota bacterium
CTTGATCTTGTCTCCGATCCCCCGGCGGTTGACCTCCTCCGCCAGCAGGAGCCCCATGGAGGCTGTGCAGCACATGACCGTGGTTCCCATATCGATCAGGAACTGGCACTGCATGTCCAGGTTCCCCGGACCTGCCGGGATGGCCATGGCGCCGAATCTCTCGCATCCCATCTGGAAGCTGATCCCCGCCGTCCAGACGCCGTATCCCACCGCTATCTGCACCCTGTCCTCAGGGGTCAGGCCCGCCATTTCATAGCACCGTGCAAAGAAGTGGGTCCAGTCGTCGATATCCTTCCGGGTATAACAGAGGACCTTCCTCTTTCCTGTGGTCCCTGAGGATGCATGAATTCTCACCGCCTTCTCAAAAGGGACACTGAGCAGGGGAAAGGGATAGCCCTCCTGGAGGTCCTGGGTCGTGGTGAAAGGAAGTCTCTTCAGATCGTCAAGGGTTCGAATATTCTCTGGTTTGACACCTGCCTCGTCGATCTTTCTTCTATAGAAAGAGGACCCTTGGTAGGCGTGATTCACAGTCCACTTCAAGCCCTGAAGCTGAAGTTCCGATAGGTCATCCCGAGTTTTTGCGCCGGGCATGAAACGCGTTGTCATCTTTCTTCTCCCCATATTTGGTCACGCCTCCCCACCATGACCAAACATACCCCAATGCCTCTCAGTCATCCCAAAACCGTCTTGGATCTTTTCTCTTCCCATATCCGAAAATCCGGTCCCCCCAGATGAACAGAGGGTCCAGGCGGGGAAAGTTTTTCACGCCCCACTTGACAGCTTCATGCAGCCGGCCCGACGGCTTGTTAAAAGGACAGACCCTGACGCAGTTGGCACAGGAGGCGGAACGATTGCGCTCCCAGAAGTCAATGCATCTTTCGCCGTTGACCGGCCACCTCAGCAGTCCCTTGCGGTTAGATTCATTAGAGATCCGGGTCGTCGCCTCTCCATGAAGAATCGATTTGCTGGGGCATTCCTCGGCACACCTTTCGCAGACCATGCAGAAATCCCAGACGCCGAATTCGATCGGCCTGTCGGGGATCAAAGGGAGGTCCGTGAAGACCTTGCACAGCCGAACCCTGGGTCCGAACTCAGGGGTGATCAAAAGCCCGTTTCTTCCAAGCTCGCCCAGACCCGCGTCTATAGCCAAGGGGATGCTGCAGGCCGTATCATTGCCCATAGGAATGGCTTTGTAGCCCAGCCCACGAATGTACTGCGCCACCATTGCGGCTATGAATGGCATTTTGGAGTAGCACAGACCGGCACCGGCGCCACTCGTGTATGTGGGTGAGTACTTTAGGATTTCATAGTCCATCTCAATGGCCAAAACAATGGCGTATTGGTATTCCTCGGGTATCTCAATTTCCTCGCTGGCGCCGCCAGTCGTATCCACCTCCGCTAAACCTCCACCGGCGAAGGGGTTTTTTATTGCGGGATAATAGGCATGGGAGTAGATCCATCGCCTGTCCAGCTTGCATATCCCCACAGAAGAAGCCCCCACGAATCTGGCCACCTTTTTCAATCCCTGTGTCACCTGCAGTGGGTGGTCCATAGTCATTTTTAGCCCGGGAGGAGGTGCGAATTCCCCCTTGGGGGCTCTGTCCCAGTCAAGAAGGAGCTGCCTGCCACCCCGGTTTCCCATGCCAAAATCCCGTTCAAGATCCCATGTCGCATTCCTGAAGGCATTGTCCCTTATCGTGTAACCGGGCTTGGCTTCATCAGGCATCTTGGGCGTAAAATAGAGTCTCTTGGCCAACTCCGGCATATCCCACATGACTCGCCTGAAAAGCATAAACTTCTCATCGAATCGCTTTATGTCGCCCCTGACGTATCTATCAGCCCCCTTGTCCAAATACTTAGGCTTCATATGAAGTCTCCGTCCAACGCATCTTAGTGGTCTCCTGAGGTCTCCCGGATCTCAAGCTCTCCTAGCGTGCCATGCTTGGAATGACCAAAACGATCTGAGGAAAAATGATCAGAATGATCGTAGAGACCAGGCAGGCCAAGAGAAAAAACCCTGCACTCTTGAAAATAGTGCCGAGTTCTATTTCAGGTGCCAATGCCTTAACCACATAAATGTTGACTCCTACCGGGGGGGTAATGGCTCCCATAGTGGTGATCATGGTCAGGATAATGCCGTACCATATGGGGTCAAAACCCAAAGTCAGCCCTAACGGAAAGAAGATGGGAATGGTGAGTACGAGGAAGCCCAGGGCATCCATGATACAGCCCCCTATGAGATAGATAAACAGTATGACGGCCAGAATCACATAGCGCGACACCGGAAGGGCCGCTGCGAAATCTGCAACCATGAACGGAAGCCTGGTGACCGCCAGAAAGCGACCGAAAATGATAGCCCCCGTGACCAATACAAAGGCCATGCACGATATTTTCAAGGTATCCATCATGGCGAGACCAAGGCCTTTCCATGTCACCTTACCTGTCGGCAGCGTGACCAGAAGGATCAAGAAGACTCCTGCTGCCCCGGCCTCAGTAGGGGTGAATATGCCGGCATATAGCCCCCCGATCACCAGGACAAATATGGCGAGTGCCTCCACAATCCCGGTCAGGGATACGATCTTCTCCTTGAAGCTTGTCTTAGGCCCTGCCGGACCGAAATGGGGATAGACTCGGCATAGGATGATGATGGTCAGAACAAACAGCAGCCCCAGCAGGATGGCAGGCAGAATCCCTCCCAAAAAAAGCTGGATGATCGATTGCTCGGTCTGCAAACCAATAATAATAAGGAGGACGCTGGGAGGCATGACCGTCCCCAAGGTGCCCCCCGTGACAACGGTGCCGCTGCTCAATCGGTTATCATACTTGTACTTTTTCATCTGCGGCAGGGCAATTGCCCCCATGGTGGCTGCCGTGGCCGTATTGGAACCGCAGATGGCTGCAAAAAGCTCGTCCGCGCCTATGGTGGCAATGGCCAGCCCCCCCCGCCAGTGGCCGAACCACGTGTAGGCCGTCCTGTAAAGCTTTTCAGCGATCCCTGAATTAAAGGCAAGGTATCCCATCAGGATAAAGAGAGGGATAACGGTGAGCCCGTAACTTGAGAAGGTTGACCAAATGTCCGTCCCGATCATGCTCACGGCCGCTTTGAAGGAGACCACATATCCGAAGCCCAAAAATCCCACCACGGCCATGGCGAAACCGACCGGCATACCCAATAAGAAGAGGGCAAGTAGAAGGATGACGATGCCAAGGACGCCGACCAGTGCGAGATCCATCAGATGCCCTCCTCTCTCCCCAAAACCGCTTTCAAAAAATCCACCAGCAGGACCAGGGCCAGGATGAAACAGCCAAAGGCAACACCATAGGTGAAAGGATAGAAAATGATATTCAGCGTCTCACTGACTTCCCCTGTCTTCCAGAGGGTTGTGCCCCATTTGGTAATCTGCCATGCCGCAAGGAGAAAGAACATCGAACAGATGGCGCAGTTGATGCCGTTCATAATCCTCCGGGTCCTCTCTGAAAATCCCATCACAAGGATATCCACGGCTACGTGTGCCTTGTTCTTATAGGTGTACGCCAAGGCAAAGGCTGTTACGATGGCCCCAAAAAAACCCATAAGCTCAAAGGTCCCTTCCACCGGCACCCAAACAATACGGAAAAGGATGTTTGCGCAGGTCAAGATGATCATGCCTGCGAGAAAACAACCGGCAATCCAGATGAGGACCCTAACTAGGAACTGGCTAACTTTTTCCAGAACTGCCATGTCCATCCTCTCTCCTCCGCATCTTGATCTATTCGTCAGCTCTACTCCCAAAGGTTTAAATCTGGGAAGGGATTGCCGATTCCAGAAGCGATTTGAAGAATCGGCAATCCCCGGCATACAGGGTTCGCGTTCTGGGGCATTGAAATCCCCATTTCAAGTGCCGGCATGCTCCTTCCGATAGATCATAGCCTTTCACTTGGCATACTTCTTCGTCAGGGCCTTCATATCAGCCACAATCGCCTCCCCGGGGATACCCTTTGCCTTGACCTCACTGATCCACTTGGCCGCCAAAGGCTCCAGCAATGCATCCCATTTGGCCTTTTCCTCTGCAGAGAGGGTAATGAACTCCACGCCCTGAGTCTTCTTTGACCAGTCAATCGCTTCGTCAGTGTGTTTATCCATGTAGCTCCCGGTCCATTCCGATTGCTCTCTGGCCATGTCGTCCATGACCTTCTGAACATCCTTAGGCAGTTTTTTCCACGAATCCATATTCATCACCACGGAAAATGGATAAACGACCGTATCCGTAATAGTGACGTACTTGCAGTGTTCTGCGAATTTGAAGTCTTTCAAGACCTCAAGCGAGGAGAAAAGGCCC
>JAZDGZ010000631.1:0-3337 GCA_043806375.1 Pseudomonadota bacterium
TCATCCAGGTCACCAAAGTACCTTGCCTTTGCAGGACAGGCTAAAACGCACGCGGGCGTCGCCTCTCGATCGATCCCTGGCCTGAGCCCGCGCGTAAGTCCCTGATCAACCCTCTCCATACAGAAGTTGCATTTTGTGACGGTCCCCGTCTGCAGAGGGTATAGGTGTTCTCCCAGTTTCTCGAAATCGGTTAAACCCTGGCCGGGGAAAAACTCCTTTCTCTTTTTATAGTAGGTGCGCACCTGGTAGGGGCATGCCACCAGACAGTAACGGCAACCAATGCACTTATCAGGATCAACATAGACTATGCCGTCATCACGCTTCTGGGTGGCACCGGTGGGGCATACGTCGACGCAGGCTGCTTCTTCACAGTGATTGCACAATACGGGTGAGGCCAGTTTTGTTGCTGTCGGGTATTTGCCTTCCTCTGAAATCAGGACTCTCGCCCACAGGATCCCGGCCGGCAGAAAGTGCTCCTGTTTACACTTTACCACGCAGGCATGGCAGGTGACACACTTGGTTAGATTTATAAGCATTCCCCATCTCATTTGGATGCCCCCATTCTGTATGCCTTGGCCTTTGCCGTTATTTCAAGTGTGCCCGTTATGGGACAGGTATGATCCTGGTCAATCCTTAGCAATATATTTGGGTTGACTCCTTTACCTCGTGCCAGCGGTCTGCCTTTGGCCCAACTCCCCAAACCTGTCATGGCTACCACCTTGGGGTGTATCAGTTGGGTCAATTTGACCCTTCCGACGACCTTATCTCCCCATTGGTTTTCAAGACAAATGGTATCAGCGTCCTTAATCCTCTTCCTGGCTGCTGCTTCTTCGTTCATGATGATATTGAGGCTGAAGGGATCAGACAGGGCCACCTCGTTTATGTAAGGATTCTGCATGCTAAACCTGTAAGTAGAGATCGGGTCTCTTGGAGAAACAACGAACAGGTCGAATTCCGGATCAGATGTTTTGTGGATAACGGAAGGGAAATAGCTTATCAATCCGGAGTAATGTCCCCAGTCCATGTGGAAGCCTGCCTTCTGGGCCCTCATAGCAACTTCTTCTCGATCTTCCAGCAGACTTTCAAAATAGATGGGGATCCGGGCATCCACAAACCATCGCCAATAACACTCCTCCGTTTCCTTTTCCCAGGTGATAAAACCGTTGTCGCTAAACCATTTCAGACCTTGCTGTTTTCCAAAATTGTATTTCAATGTCCTGTCAGCAAGTTCGATATTTGAGATCTTATCTGCCGGTCCTATAACGGGGTGATCTTCATCCACCTTTGCCTGGGTTTCAGACTGTTCCCAAACCGCCTTTTTTACGGCATAATAATTTTCCAGAAATACATTATACTCCGGTCTTATTCCCACCATGTCGGCAAGGTCAAACAGGATATCCTGCACGTTTCTGCTCTCACCTTTGGGTTCGGTGACCGGCATTCTCATATGAAAGCACCATTTGTCCAACCCTGCAGGGTAGCAATAATGAACCCCAAACGAACTGGCAATGTCCAGGCTCTCGAGGTAGTGGACTTCAGGTAAGACTATGTCACAGAACCCTTCGGTCGTCTCATTGTGAAATGGCTGGATCGCAAAGGCAAAGGGGAATCTTTTTAGAAAACCTTCGACAGGACCGGGATTGTGCATGTTCATTACCACGTTTCCGCCGTAAGTAAAAAAGACTTCCGGTTCAAAAGGGCGACCGGCCTTGGTCCAAAGCTCATCCCACTCGTCGGTGTAAACATGGGCTCGGGTGGCTGAACCGTGGGAGAATACGTCGCTAAAATTGATGGAATCGCCGGGGCCGCTTACCTCACGGGGCGGCCACGGTGTCCTTGAGTGCCAGAAGCCGGGGGTCAGCATGCCATCATACCCACCATAGGGGGAAAATTTAAAACGTCCTGTTTCATGGTAACCAAGGCTTCTCACCGCTCCTGAACCCAAGAGTCCCCCACAGACATCTTGATTCCCGAGAAAATTATTTATCAGTTGCATGGCAGCGTAGGTGTGGAATCCGTTCTGGTGTGTCTCCAGACCCCTATACCCGACCACGCATGACGGCCTATAGGGAACCTTGACACCTTTGACCTCAATCGTGCTTCCTATCCTTGCCTCCGTAACCAATTCCAGGGCCAAACGTCGTATCGTCTCTTCGGGGACGGTGCTTATGCTTGAGGCCCAATCGGGTTTGTATTGCTTGAGACTCTCCCTGACGAGCGCAAAAGCGGGGCGACACCTTATCCCATAGACTTCGTATTCACCCTCAATAGCCGGGAAAGAGAGGGTCGGGTCATCGTAAGTCTTCACTTTTCCATCTGTTTCATCAAATAGGAGGGGTTTTTTACTTTCTTTCTCCCTCGCATATAGCCCACTGGGCATGAGGAGGTAAGAACCGTTGGTCTTGTGCCTGATGAACTCCTGGTCATAAATCCCTATGTCATTGACAATGAGGTTGGAGATGGCCAAAAAGACGGCTATGTCCGTCCCCGGCAGAATTGGTATCCACTCGTCCCCCTTGGCAGCAGCTCTATATCCAACGGGGTCTATGACCTTCATTTTCATGCCCCTTTCCCTTGCCGCGGCCATCATGTAGATGCTTTCTGCGGAATGCCGACCCCCTCCTACTCCCTCGTTGCCCCCGCAGCGAAGTACGTAATTACAGAACCTGTAATCCGGAAAAACGTCCCATGCGGCCTCCATCTGTGCATCGATATGGTGTGTGGCGGCGCCACAATGGGGTCCGGGACCACCGGTACAGTAACTATTGGTTCCATATGCTACAAAGAAACCGGCAACCGTTATCATGCTTTTCATTCCCCCCGTAGGCCCAGGGGTATGAGTCCAGACCAGAGATCTCGGATCTTTCTTTCGCGCTTCTATGAGCTTCTCGGCAATCGTGTCCAGGGCTTCTTTCCATGTAATCCGCTCCCATCCGGGGTCCTCATGCAATCCCTTGTTGGGGTTGGTCCTCTTCAACGGGTAGAGGATCCTGTTTGGGTCATGCCAGTCCATTATACCCGCAATCCCTTTGGCACAGATTCCTCCTCGAGCCCCGGCGTCGCTCTCGGGAACACCTTCCGCTGAAACAGGCTTGCCATCGACGACCTTCACACGGATAGCACATTGCTCGTAACATAAAGAGCACATGGTATAGGCCCAATAATCTCTTTGGCTGTCTCTGTGGCCGAAGGCTTGCCTGTAATTCTCCCCGTCCTTCTCGATGATTGGATCCACGATGAACCTCTTCCTACTGTTCTTTTCTGGGTAAAGGAACGTAAGATCCTTTTGCCTAAATCCTATGAGTCAAGGCATGGCTTTTCATTAGGTCGATGGGCC
>JAZDGZ010000632.1:0-3187 GCA_043806375.1 Pseudomonadota bacterium
TTTACGTGGTCCGAGATGGCGGCCTGCCCGCCGATGACCACTTCCCTGCCGATGACGGCGCTTCCGGCTATGGCCGTCTGGGCCACGATGACGGTATCCTCGCCGATGACCACATTGTGACCGATCTGCACCATGTTGTCCGTCTTGACGCCGTTCTTGATCCATGTCTTGCCGAGCGCGGCACGATCTACACAGGTGTTGGCTCCTATTTCAACCCGGTCGTCGATCTGAACCATGCCGATCTGGGGTATCTTGACGTTCACCCCCTTGTCGCGAACGAAACCAAAGCCGTCGCTGCCGATAACGGCCCCCGCATGGACGATCACCTCGTTCCCGATAAGGCAATCGTGCATAATGGTCACGTTCGGATAGATCACCGTCCCATTGCCGATCCTGACCCTATCTCCTACAAAGACACCCGGAAAAAGGATCACATGGTCGCCGATGACGGCCTTTTCCCCTACATAGACAAAGGGAAAGATGGAAACATCCTTTCCGATGGTGCAACTCTTGTGTATGACCGCCCCTTCGCTGATTCCCGGATAGCTGGGAATCGGGTTTGAGAAGAGGGCCGCCACCCTGGCGTAAGAGAGGGCAGGATTAGAGACCAAGACCTGGGTCCCCTGATAAAGATCGGTCACTGCCGAGACAAGAATCGCCGAGGCCTTTGTCTTCTTGAGGCTTTTGGCGTAGCGGCGATCAGCGAAAAAGGATATTTCCTCGGGGGAGGCCTCATCGAGGGAGTTGATTCCCGAGATGAGGATTTGTTCATCCCCGATGACCTTTGCTCCCACCAGATCTGCTATTTGCTTGATAGTAAATTCCAAGAACCACTCCTGCCCAAGGCGCCTACATCATCGCCCTTTTGCCAAGAAAAGTCAAAGTCCCCCGGGTCGTTCTTGACCAGGATGCCTTATTCGCTGAAACCCGGACATTGCCGTTACGGCTCGGGCGCCAGTATGACCCAAGGCGCACAAGGCCCTAGCGCTTCAACTTGTCATAGGCGTCGGTCACCTGGCCGGTGATGTCGACCGCCTGGCTGAAATAGATGAGGCCGACGGTCCTCCTCTCCAAGATCATGGTATAAGCTTCTTTTTCCCCGATCTTTTCGACGATGCCCTCCAACTCCTTCATGATCTTCCTGATGGTATCTATCTCGGTGTCTTTCACCTCTTGGTTGTATTCATCCTGGAGGTACTTGTAATGTCGCCTCTTTTTTTCCAGGTCCCTCTTTTTGTCCTCTTGGGCATCGAGGCTGAGCATCATGCTCTGTTTTCTGTACTCCTCCTCCAACTTTATCAGGGCATTCTTTTCTTGGTCCAGCTTTTGTTGCATGGCCTCGAATTTTTCCCTGACCACGGTGCTGATTTTCATATAAGTCTTGGAGGTTTTTTGAAATTTCTGGATATCTATGACGCCGATTTTGGTGGCCTCCGCAGCCAGGGCATCACCCTGCAACATGACAAAGGCAATGGTACTTAGAAACAGGCCTAAAAAGTATCTCATAAATCCCCCTTATCCTTTTATTCACATTTAGTCTATTAAAGATTCCCTGTCCACTCGCCTATAGCTTAAGGGCGTCTCCGGCGGCTCTCCGAGTCGGAGGCCTTCCTCGCGCCCTTCCGCATTTTCCAAACTCTCTCGATCCCCCTGGTCCGGCTTCATCTTAGAAGAAACCTCCGACCGTAAACTCCCAGTTCCCGGAGGGTTCATTTTCTTTTGGGCCAAGCACCTTGCCGTATTCTACGCGAAGGGGGCCGACGGGAGAATACCACCTGACCCCGGTGCCGACCGATTTTTTGATATCGCTGAAGGCATAATTCTCGTCTTTTGAGTAGACGTTCCCGGCATCGAAAAAGAAAATACCCATGAGGCCCTGTTCTTTGAGCAAGGGAAACCGGTATTCGAGATTATAGACCATCATCTTCTCCCCCCCTATTTTGTCGCCCGTGGCAGGATCTCTGGGAGAGATGGAATAGGACTCAAACCCGCGGACCGTGTTGATACCGCCGATCTGGTATTTTTGGTAAATGGGGAGCTTCCCTCCAGGCCTTTGCTCAAGATAGCCCACCCTCCCCTGGATCATGAACACGGTCTGCCAAGGCAGAGGGAAATACCAGGCAGAGGTGGCCTCATACTTGTTGTAGTAGACGTCACCGCTCAAGATGCCGCCCGCATACTCGAAGAGGACCTTGTTTATGGACCCTTTCGACGGATTCCAGATCCTGTCCCTGGAGTCCCTTTCCAGACCAAAATTCATGCTGCTGGTCACGTTTGTGCCGGCCATCTCCTTAATCGCAACGGCGGTCGTATCTTCGATGTCGGTGATATCGGAGACGTCGTAAGTGTATCCGACCAGCCCCCTGGTGAACTCATCAATATTCAACGGAATCTTGAAGTTCAGACCGGCGCCCAGGCTGTTCTTGGTGTATTCGTCGTATTCCCGTTCCCAATTATAGAGTTCGATTCCTGCGGAAATGCGCCTATCCAGAAACCATGGCTCGGTAAATTCCAGCAAGAATTCATGGGTTTTCGCTCCCAATTTAGCCATTCCAAGGATTTTTTGACCCCGGCCGAAGAGATTGTTCTGTTCGACCCTAAAAATTGCCAGGGTCTTGTCAAAGGAACTGTATCCCACGCCTAAACTGAACGCCCCTGTCGCCCTTTCCTTGACGTTGATATCGAGGATCATCAGATCGTCCCGGCTCCCCTTGACGGTCCTGATCTCAAGATCTTCAAAAAAGCCCAGGCGATGGAGGTTTCGGGTGCTTTTTCTCATGCCCTCGCCGCTGAAATAACCCCCTTCAACGACCTGGAGTTCGCGTCGTATGACATTGTCCCTGGTTTGGGAATTACCCGAGATATTGATCCTTTCGAAGCGGACCTTCTCGCCGTGGGAGATCCTGTAGGTAATGTCCACCCATTTCTTTTCGTCGTCCTCTTTGACGAGAGGGGCAACCTCCGCATAGGCGTATCCCTCGTCGGCGTAAGCCTCTCTCAGGACCATGGTGTCCCTGCGCACCATCTCTCTATTGATAAACTTTTCCTTGTTGATGCTTATCTTCTTGAGAAGCTCGTCGACCGGCTTTATGAGGTCGCCTTCGATTTTCACGTTGTTGACGGCGTACTGATCGCCTTCGATGATCTCTACGGTAATGGTCAGACCGCCGTCCTCTTCATAGGTGAT
>JAZDGZ010000633.1:0-4742 GCA_043806375.1 Pseudomonadota bacterium
GGGGCCCCGTCTTTAGGTCGGGGAGCCTCACTTGTCGTATAGACCCAGTTGTAATTGATGGGACGCAAGTGGAGCGAGGTGTCCCTCGGGTGAAGAAATTCATCTCTGAGCTTCAGCCAGTTGTAAGCGGGTTTTGGTTTCCTGAGTTTCCCATCCTCAGGGGGCTTTGAATAGATGGTATGAGCGTAGACGGCCTCAGAGATCCCCACATAGTAACCGTCGGCAGGGTAGAGAAAGGAGGCTTTAAAGGTTTCTGTATCCATCGATTCCTTTTGGGCGAGAGCGGCGATTTGCTTATCTGTCAATTGAATGAGAAAGAACTTGGAGACACCCCGTTCCGAGTATTTGACCATTGAACGGGATTCTGAACTGGAAACGAAGACAGTAGAGATGAAGTCGAGTTTCCTTAACAACTGGGCGGCGATCAGGCCGGCTGTTCGCCTTCCCCCGACGCTGTGGTGACAACCATAGTATTCAAAGAGCCTGTTCTGAAGAATATGGGCATCTTTGTCGCTCTTTTCGTATAAGTTGCTTTGAGTATACCTGAGCCATTTTGCGAGATCCTCGGCTGCATCAGCAATCGGCCAGTCGACCTTCACGTGCAGGTGGGTCAGGGCATATCGATTCTTTTTCTTAACGGTGGGGTCTTGTTGGATAAGGAGGGCATAATCAAGATCCAAAAGGTTTCCCAAGAAATCGAAAAAGTGGGGCTGTTCAAAGTAGCGGAGATTGTGGTTAAAATTCTTGCTAAGAGGGACCTCGGTCAAATACTCCAGGTTTTTCTTGATGACCTTGTTTTCAGGAAAGAAACGGATGTGGTTTTTTAACTCTGCCTTGATTGTCCCCTCGCAAAAGATGACGATAAAAGTGTTGAAGAACTCCGATTCCCTCTCCATTTTCTTGGATTTTGGTTTGAGTTCGCTCTTGTCGACAAAACTGTATTCTACGCCGTTTTTCAAGTACTTATAGAAAGAGTCAACCACTGAAATTTTCATCAGTCTTTTTTCGAGGTTATCCCGGAGGACCTCGTACAGCGATCGCCGCAGTTTTTCGTAATAGGTGAGTCTTTCCCGGTAAGTCCACATAGATCAATCTCTCAAGGGTGGTGTTTTGGGTCGATGGAACAATATTGCGAATGGAATGAAACCAGGCACCCCGTGGGTCGGTATTAGAGGGCCAAAACCTTTCTTAAATATATCAATGTCTTGGGCTAAGTGTCAATAAAAAAAAGAGAAAATTTGGAAACGGAGGTTCCGGCGAATCATCGGACGGGAGATTCTGCGCCGCGGCACCTCAATTAATTTTCTTGACAAAACAGCTGTGTCCTTTATAGTAGCATATTTAATTTTTGTTTGGTTAAATTAAAAAAAATTGCCATTCAGTAGGTTAGTTTGAGTGATTATTGACCTTCGGACAATCCCGGAAGAGACCCGAATTAGCGAGGTTTATGAGAAGGATTGGTGGGACCTTGATGAACAAGATGATAAGATTCAAGGCCTTGTAACCCCGCTTCAGGTACTCATGCAGATCTCCCGGGTAGGGGATCAGTTTGTTCTGAAGGGCGGCATATCGGGTCGGTTGGCGGTCCTGTGCGATCGATGCCTTGAACCATTTCATTGGGATCTGGACGCCGAATTCAGTGTATTTCTGGCCCTCCCTCCTCCAGGGACGGATCAGCCCGACGTGGAGCTGTTCGAAGAGGACATGGCGGTTGATTTCATACGGGGAGAGCTGGTAGATCTTGATGAGATCGTTCGTGAGCAGATATATTTAACCCTCCCCATGAAGTCCGTTTGCCGGGGAAACTGCTTGGGCTTCTGCCCTCTCTGCGGGGCCAACCTGAACGAGGGAGTCTGCAAGTGCAGAAAAGAAACTGGGCACTCTGCCTTTTCCAAGCTCAAAAACTTTAAATTCAGAGGAGAAACACGATAAGAAATGGGTGTACCTAAAAGAAGACATTCAAAATGCAGGCGAAATATGCGGCGGGCGCATGATCATGCTAAACTGCCCAGCACATCTCTTTGCCCCCAGTGCCACGAGCCTGTGTTGCCGCACCACATTTGCCCGAAGTGCGGCAGTTACAGGGGAAGGACCATCATTAAGAAAGAAAAGAGCTAATATGAAGTTAGCCTCTGTGGACCTGGGGATTGTGCAAAAGGCCACGCTTAGGGAGTCCCTCTTAATGGTGTGTGCACCATGGCGGGGGTGCCCTTAGGTTCTCTGAGGGTCCTGTTCCCAGCCCTGTTTTTTGACCCCCGATCACGTTGCTTGGCGGCAGGTCATCGCAGGACTTGATAATCAATGACGAGGCATGTTATGGATAATTTGGCAAGGGTGGTGGTCATTACCGGCGGATCCAGGGGCATCGGGAGGGCCATAGCCCTCAGGTTTGCAGAGGAAAAGCCGAAGATGGTTATCCTCCATTATGACCCGGATGAGTCGGCAGCCGATGAGACCCTGAAGATGCTTGATCAAAAGGGGGTGGCAACGGAGAGCCACAAGGTCGACGTATCGGACTATGGAGAAGTGAACGCCTTTTTTAAGGGTCTCTTCGATAGATTAGGAAAGGTCGATGTGCTGATCAACAACGCCGGCATCATAAGGGACGCCTTCGTGATGAGGATGTCCGAGGACGATTGGGATACCGTGTTGAAGGTAAATCTGAAGAGCGTATTCAACTGCACACAAGCGGTGATCAGGCCCATGATTAAGCAAAAGAGCGGCCGCATCGTCAACATATCCTCGGTGGTGGGTCAGATCGGCAACCCCGGGCAGGCCAATTATTCCGCTTCCAAGGCCGGGATCATGGCGTTCACCAAGACGGTCGCCCGCGAAGTGGCCTCCAGGGGGATTGCGGTCAATGCCGTCGCCCCTGGTTTTATGAATACAGACATGACGAAGTCCCTCCCTGATAAGGTCAGGGACCATTTTCTCCAACAAATTCCTTTCGGGAGAATGGGTGAGCCAGAGGAGGTAGCGGAGGCCGTCTACTGGCTCTCTTCTGACGCGGCAAGCTATGTGACTGGTCAGGTTATTCATGTGAATGGTGGGCTGTTCATGTGACAAAGGATGCATGATCCTCTCCAAAGGACAGAGGTCAAGGCCCACGATACAGTTGATAGAAAATTGAAGATTAGAAGGAGGAAAAGGTTTATGGCGGATATTCCCGAGCGAGTTGTTAAAATTATCTGCGATCAGTTAGACGTCGAAGAAAAGGATGTTGTTTCAAAGGCCTCATTTGTGGACGATCTGGGAGCCGATTCTCTGGATCAGGTGGAGCTCATTATGGCCATGGAAGAGGAGTTTAATATCTCCATCCCGGACGAAGATGCGGAAAAAATAGCCTGTGTCCAGGATGCGATCGACTATATTACGAAGGCTTTGGGATGACAAGCTTTCCAATGTCATGTCTGTGTGCGTATTTTTTTAGGTAAAAGGAGAGGGTAGGATGAAAAGACGGGTCGTCATAACGGGCCTGGGTATGGTGACTCCCTTGGGCACGGGTGTCCAGGAGAATTGGGAGGCGGTCTGTGCCGGGCGATCCGGAATAAAGGTCATAGAGAAATTTGATGTAACCCTCTTTCCAACCAAGATAGCCGGCGAAATCCGGGATTTTAGGTCCGCGGACTTCATGGCTAAGCAGTCGGTGAGAAGATTGGATGTCTTTGTCCATTATGCCTTGGCATCGGCGAGGATGGCCAAGGAGGACTCGGGGCTGAAGATCGATGCGCACAACCGAAAGCGGATTGGCTCTATTACGGGATCAGGCCTGGGTGGACTCTCCATGCTCGAGTACTACCATAGCGTTCTCCTGGACCAGGGACCACGCAAGGTCAGTCCTTTCTTTATTCCGGGCATCATCGCCAATATGGCGCCCGGGCAGATCGCCATAGAGTACGGCGCAATGGGCCCGAATCTCTCTATAGAGACCGCCTGTGCAGCCGGTTGTCACGCCGTTGGGGAGTCCTTCAGGCTCATTGCGGAGGGGAAGGCGGATGCGATGATCACCGGCGGGTCTGAGGCGGTGGTAACACCTCTAGCCCTGGCCGGCTTTTGTTCCATGCGGGCCCTTTCCACCAGAAATGAAGAACCGGAAAAGGCCTCCCGCCCCTTTGAACTCAACAGAGACGGGTTTGTCATGGCCGAGGGTGCAGGGATTTTGATCCTCGAAGAGATGAACCAGGCCCTCGAAAGGGGTGCCAAAATATACGCCGAGGTGGCGGGGTACGGCATGTCCGCAGATGCATACCATGTCTCGGCGCCGGAGCCGGATGGGGGGGGGGCCGTTCTCTGCATGGAAAACGCCCTTGAAGATGCGGGCATGAAGGTCGAGGATATCGATTATATTAATGCCCACGGGACGTCAACTAAACTCAACGATGAATCTGAGTCCAGGGCCATCAAGACCGTCTTTGGAGAGCATGCCTACAAACTGGCCGTAAGTTCGACCAAGTCCATGACCGGCCATCTGCTCGGAGGGGCAGGGGGGGTTGAGGCGATCTATGCGGCCCTGACCATCAAAAACGGCATTATCCCTCCCACCATCAACTACGAGACGCCCGACCCGGAATGCGACCTGGATTTTGTTCCCAACGTGGCCAGAAAAGCCACAGTGAAGACCGCCATGTCCAACTCCTTCGGGTTCGGCGGCACCAATGCCTCCCTCATCTTTAAGGCCTTTGAACCGTAACAGGGATTAGGCCCCTTTCTCACAGAACAGATCTCTTGGTTGTCCGCAAGTA
>JAZDGZ010000634.1:0-3058 GCA_043806375.1 Pseudomonadota bacterium
GCCGGCAAGGTAGAGGAGTCCAAGGGGCTTGGACCAGAGGTCATAGGCCGCAAAGTCGTAGATCCAGGGGTTGATCAGGATGAGCGAGGGTGACATGAAACGACCTTTGTGCAAAGGTAAGGGGCCCCCAACGGGAGCGAAAACAGCCAATGAGGCATCGAGGGTTATACGTTATTCGTTATTCGGCAGAATGTCATCTTGATTTTGCGGATGCCGCAGGTGATCAGAGGTAGCTTCGTTCACAGGGGCGACAGCATGTTTCATACCCGGCAGTGACAAAGGAGCAAGATATGCGGGCCGTTGTTCAACGGGTTAAGAGTGCCAAGGTCGAGGTCAGGGGAAAGATCGTGGGAGAGATCGGACAAGGGTTGCTCGTCTTTCTCGGCGTCGAACAGGGGGATACGGACAAGGACTCCGAATACCTTGCCAACAAGATTGCCCATCTGAAGATCTTTTCCGATGATCGGGGCCTGATGAACCTCTCCCTGATAGAGACGGGAGGTGAGGCCATGGTCGTCTCGCAGTTCACCCTTTTGGGGGATTGTCACAAGGGCCGGAGGCCCTCTTTTGCCAGGGCCGCCCGTCCGGAGGAGGCGAGGTCGCTCTACCAGTCTTATGTCAGTCTTCTTCGAGGCAGAGGGGTTCGTGTGGCAACAGGTGAATTCCAGGAGATGATGAAGGTCCATCTGGTCAACGACGGGCCGGTCACCTTGCTGCTGGACAGCAAGAAGGGCTTTTGAAACGCTCTGGTGCGGCGTCTCAGAAATATCCTGATTTAGTCTATTATTCTGGGCCTCACCCGGGGGATCTTTTCTGAAGACGCCCCCATGAGCCTCATATGCGATACTGGGTAGGCGAAAAGGACAAAGGCTCCGATGAAGATGATCCTATGGGGCTATTCTGTGCTTTTATTCGGAGGTTGGCATCGTGAGCATCGCCCGGGAGGAAGATGATTGCCCCTTCCGAAAAGACCCCCCGGGTGGGGCCTCGGCGAATTGTCAAAGCCATTTCTGAGACATCATACCGACAGGCTGCTGAAAAACGCATGCCGTGCAGGGGGTTGAAGAATGAAGGGGTATCCGGGAAAAGGAGAAACAGAAGCAAAAGACCGGGGGCCCGTGCCCGATGCGACGCCCATAGAACCGCAAGGCAGGAAGGTCACCAGTCCGAATTTTCTCAAATGGCTTTTATTTCTAATCATTATCATCTACGTGCTGATATCCTACTATCACGCTCCCATCCTTACCCGGATCGGGAAGGTTCTCATTGTTGAACATGAGCCGCAGAAGTCAGACCTTATCGTCTGCCTGGCGGGAAGAAATGTGGAGAGGGGGCTTGCGGCGGCAGACGCCTACAGGAGGGGGCTTGCCCCGAGGATCCTCGTATCCAGGGAGGAGCTCCCGGACGGTTATGATCTCCTCAGGGAAAGGGGGCTTCAATATCCCGAAACCAGGGACCTCCTGGTGACCATGTTGAAAGATCTGGGGGTGCCGGAATCCGCCATTCTGAAGGGTGAGGCCTCGGTCAAGAGCACCTCTGAGGAGGCTCAAAGGGTGAGGGGTCTGGCCGAGAGCAAACACTACCGATCAATCATCCTCATTACTTCTCCTACCCATTCCAGGCGCGCGTGGCTCATCTTCAAAAGGGCCATGAAAGAGAAGGAGACCCGCCTTGCGATGGTGCCGACCCGTTACTCGCAGTTTAGACCCGAAGACTGGTGGAAGCAGAGGCGATATGTGCGGGAGGTGATCTTGGAATACGAAAAACTGATCTACGAGATCCTCAGGAATCTCTTGTCATGAGGTCGTGCATGGCCCTGCAACATGGTAAAACCGTTTGGGGGCAAGAATGACCGGTTCTTCAGGTTCAAGGCGGCAAGGGCGCCTAAGGACGGGGTTTTGGCAGGATCCTGGCAGGTTGCTGAAAAAGACCTGCTAGGCGTCATTTCGTTTTCAGAGTAAAGACCCCGTCCCAGTTGGAAGGCGGCGGATTGGATTTGAGTTCAAGGGAGCGCTCAAGGTAGAGCGCCGCCGCATGCACCTTCATCTCTTTGGAGGTGACGGCCTGAAAGGAGGCTATGGCCTCATCCCACCGCTGTTCTTTATACAGTTGCAGCCCCTGGTGAAAGGCGTTGACCGCATCCTTCAGTTCTGCAGGGAGATCCTTTTGTCCCAGCAACTGATATATCTTTACAGGACGGGTTTTCCCCTTGACCTTGACACTGTCCAGTTCCATACAGACGAATCCCTCTTTAACCCTCTCGTAGGTGAATTCGCTGATGAGAATATTGGTCTGATAGGTCTTATTGGCCCCCTCGAGCCTCGACCCGAGATTGACGGCATCGCCCATGACCGTATAGTCAAACCTCTGGTCCGAACCCATGTTGCCCACCATCATCATGCCGGTGTTGACACCGATTCCGATATCCAGGGAAGGCTTGCCCTCCGGGACCCATTTTTCGTTGAGCCTCTTGAGCGCTTCAATCATATCGAGTGCGGTGTTACAGGCCCTGAAAGGATGATCGGGCTGATCAAGAGGGGCGCCATAGATCGCCATGACGGCATCCCCCATGTACTTATCGAGGGTCCCCTCGTACTTGAAGACAACCTTTGTCATGACCGTCAAATATTCATTTAAGAGCCCCACCAGATCCTCGGGGGTAAGCCCCTCCGAGATGGTTGTAAATCCCCTGATATCGGAAAAGAGGACCGTGAGGTCCCTTTTGTCCCCTCCCAGCTTCAACTTTTCCGGATTTTTGAGCATTTCATTGACAACCGAGCTGGACACATAATGACTGAAGGCCCCTCTGATTTTCTTTCGCTCCCGTTCTTCAGAGAGGTAATGATAGACGGTCAGGCCGGTGTAAAGCAGCACGATCGTCAGCAGGGGATAAACGACTTCCATCCACAGGGAGGCGTGGGTAAAGAGCCATTGGCAGGTAAGGATATAGAGGATGAACAGACCTGACGCAAAGAGCATGCCCTTGACGGCACCGGTTCGAGGGACCACGATGCCCACCAGGAGGCTCAAGGCAAAGATGGCCAGGGCCCCGTATATT
>JAZDGZ010000635.1:0-2821 GCA_043806375.1 Pseudomonadota bacterium
TATTCGTGCGCGGCATGTCGGGGGTGATGTTCAAACAGTTATCCTACGTGGTCAGTTTTGCCCTTGCCTGTGCCTTGGTGACGGCCCTAACCCTTATTCCCACCCTGGCTTCAAAGACCCTGAAGACCACGGAGCTTAACCCTTCAGAAAAAGGGGGCTGGAGGCGCAAGGCATTCCTGATAACCGGCAGGCTTTTTTCAAACATGGAGTCGGACTATAAGAAGGTGCTGCACTATTGCCTCGGACACCGCAAAACGGTGGTGCTCGGATCCTTTTTGCTTTTCACGGGAAGCCTTTTCCTCATCCCTCTCATAGGGGCTGAGTTCATGCCGGCGACAGACGAAGGGGAGGTTCGTATTGCTGTTGAAATGGAAATCGGCACCAGGGTGGAAGTGGTGGAGAAGGCCTTTAACCTCATAGAGGCGATCGTGAGGACGGAGGTCCCTGAACTCAAGAACACGGCCAGTTTCATAGGGGGCTCCATGCGCCGAGGGAGAGCCTCCCACACCGGCGAAATGAGAATCGCCCTCAAACCCGAGACGGAACGAACCCGCTCCAGCGAAGAGATTGCAGCAGCCTTGAGGAGAAAGCTCGTCGCAATTCCGGGGGCGAAAATACGCACCAGAGCGGGCCAGGGACTCATGATCCTGCGCATGGGGGCATCGGATACGGAGAAGGTGGAACTGGAGGTTCGCGGCCATGATCTGGAGGTGTCCGATCTGCTGGCCACTCAGGTTATGCAGGTGGTTGAGAAGGTGGATGGGGTGACCGATGTGAGGGTGAGCCGTGAATCAGGAAGCCCCGAGGAACTGATCATCGTGGACCGTCAAAAGGCGGCGAATATGAAGCTGACGGTCTCTCAGATCGCCAATGTGCTCCAGACGATTCTTTCCGGCACGAAGGCGGGCAACTATCGTGAGGCAGGGAAGGAATACGCGATTCTCGTGAAGATCAAGGACGCGGAGCGGATGGACAGCAGAGAGATTCTCGACATGACCATAACCAATGGGGATGGGAAGCCTGTGGTTCTTCGCAATGTCGTGGCGGTACGTCCAAGATCCGGGCCGGTACTCATAGAACGTAAGGACCAGGAAAGGGTCACCACCGTTTCAGCCAATATCGCGGAGCGAGACCTGGGATCCGTTTTGAAAGACATACGCGGGGCCTTGCATTCCATCCCCGTCCCCCGAGACTTCAGCATCATCTTCGGTGGAGATTATGAGGAACAGCAGAAGGCCTACCGGGAATTGCTTCTAAGTTTTGTGCTGGCCCTGGTGCTGGTCTATATGGTGATGGCATCCCTTTTCGAATCCCTGCTCGACCCTTTTGTGGTCATGTTTTCCGTTCCCTTCGCCGCCATAGGGGTCATCCTCATGCTCTTACTCACCCATACGACCTTCAACGTCCAGACCTTCATCGGCTGTATCATGCTGGGGGGAATCGTCGTGAACAACGCCATCCTGCTGGTGGATCATACGAATCTTCTCTATGGCCGGGGCATGGAGTTGCAGGAGGCGATAGAAGAGGCCGGCAGAAGGCGGCTCAGGCCTGTGCTTATGACGGCTTCGACCACCATGCTCGCACTGTTCCCACTGGCCCTTGGCCTGGGTGAGGGCGGGGAAGCACAGGCACCCATGGCCAGGGCGGTGATTGGCGGTCTCCTGAGCTCAACAATGATCACGCTGGTCCTGGTGCCCACCGTTTATTCGATTGTGAGGACCAGGATTGCCAGAAAAAGGAGACCAATCCTCGAAGAAGAGGTTTGATTTAACCCTCACAGGCTGACTTTAGCCAGGGAGAAGAAGGGAATGGTTTCAAAGAAGGTAACCAAAAGGCTGGAAAAATACTTCATGGTTGTACTGCTTGGTCTGTTTTCGGCCTCCTGCTGGGCCGTAGAAGCAGGCACGCCTCTTCAATTCCCAGACCCTTCCAAGGAACAGGTCCCGTTGGAGTTAAGGACCAAGCCGGCAAAGGCCCTTGAATCCAAAGAGGGCGCCGCTGTTAGGGATGATAGCCCGATCAAGGTAAGCGTCCATGAGGCGATCTTTCTCGCCATGGAAAATAACCGGTCTCTAAGGGTTGAGAGGCTGAACCCGTCCATTCGCCGAACCTTTGAGGATGAGGAGCAAGCCGTTTTTGATCCCGTGATGAAAGGAGAGCTTGATTTTTCCCGCGACAAGGGACTGGAGCGGGCAAGGTCCGGCGGGTTTACACAGAACACCAGTACCAGGGCCGGTGCAGGTTTGGGGGTTTCCCAGTATTTCTCGACCGGCACGACCATAGGTGTCGACCTTTCGGGAGAACGGAGTTGGTCCGACCTTTACTCCGATCAATATTCTTCTCGGGGAGGAATGTCCGTGACCCAGGCTTTGCTGCGAGGAGCCGGGACCGGGGTGAATCTTGCAAGCCTATCGCAGGCTCGACTGGATACGGAGGCCTCGGAATACGAGTTTCGCGGTTTCGCAGAGGCCCTGGTTGCCCAGGTAGAGCAGACGTATTGGGATTATGCCCTTGCCCAAAGCCAGATTCATATCTTCGAAGAATCGCTCAGTCTGGCGGAACGGCAGTTGAGGGAAATCGAAGAGATGATCGCCGTCGGCAGACTCGCTGAGACAGAGGTTACAGCGGTGCAAGCGGAAATCGCCTCGCAGCGGCAGGGGCTAATCGCGGCCCGGAGCACCATGGAGACGACGCGACTCAGGCTCCTTCGCCTACTCAACCCGCAGCGGGGCAAACGATGGGAAAGGGACGTTATCCTCAAGGACCGGCCCGCGGTGCCCGACGTGCGACTGGATGGCGTCCAGGCCCACGTGGACGTGGC
>JAZDGZ010000636.1:0-8060 GCA_043806375.1 Pseudomonadota bacterium
TTTGCCGGAGCCCCCGCCGATATGGACCCCATCCGTCGCATCGCAGATCAACAGGGAATCCACCTCGTGGAAGACGCGGCCCATGCCCTCGGCACGGAATACCGGGGTCAAAAGATCGGCCGGAGAGGCACGTCCATCTTCTCCTTTCACCCGATCAAAAACATCACCACGGGCGAGGGGGGCATCTTCTGTTCCGATGACCCCGAGCTTCTTGCCCGCATTCGCCGTTTGAAGTTCCACGGCCTGGGCGCGGATGCCTATGACCGCCGGACCCAGGGCCGATCTCCCCAGGCGGAGGTTCTGGAACCCGGATACAAATACAATATGACCGACATCTCGGCAGCCCTGGGCCTGAGCCAGATGCTCCGCCTCGACGCATTGAACGGGAAGAGGGCAGATCTGGCGATGAAGTACCGTGAACGACTCGCCGGGGTGGATGAAATCCTGCCCCTCTCCGACCCCCCCTATCCGATGAAGCACTCCTGGCACCTCTTTGTGGTACGACTCGATACGGAGAGGGCGGGGATGAGCCGGGACGATTTCATGGCGGCCCTGAAAGAGAGGAACATCGGGACAGGGCTCCATTTCCGGGCCGTCCACCTTCAAAGGTATTATATGGAGTCCATGGGAACACGCCGCGGCATGCTCCCCAATACCGAATGGAACGCTGATCGCATATGTTCCCTGCCCCTCTTTCCCGACATGGTTCCTGAAGATGTGGACGACGTGGTGGAGGCCATCAAGGTGGTCCTGGCAGCGATCGGAAGGTAAGGGAAAATGAAAACAGATCCACAGATCGAGACGTTGAATTCCGGCAGCACTATATCGGTCGTGATCCCTGTGTATAACGAGGAAGAGAACCTGGACGAACTGATACGCCGGTGCCTGGAGGCATGCCGAAGCATTGGAAGGCCCTTCGAGGTCATCCTTGTGGATGACGGGAGCGGGGACAGCTCGCCTCAGAAGATTGCAGAGGCAGCGGGACAGAACCCGGGGGAAATCGTCGGCGTCTTTCTGAACAGGAATTATGGTCAGCACGCGGCGGTCATGGCAGGTCTTGCCGAGTCCGGGGGCGACATTGTCGTCACCCTGGATGCAGACCTCCAGAACCCTCCCGAAGAAATCCCGAAACTGGTCCATAAGGTTGAAGAGGGGTTTGACGTGGTGGGCACCATTCGGACACCCAGACAGGACAACCTTTTCCGGAGGCTCGCCTCATCCACGATCAACAAGGCCGCCCAGAAAGCGACGGGCGTCATGATGCATGATTACGGCTGCATGCTCCGCGCCTACCGCCGCCGCATCGTCGATGCCATGTTGAACTGTCACGAGCGGAGCACCTTTATCCCCGTTCTAGCCAACAGTTTTGCCCGGCGGACCACGGAGATAGAGGTCCATCATGAGAGGCGCTCTAACGGCCAGTCCAAGTACGACGTCTGGAAGCTGATCAACCTCCAGTTCGACCTCTTGACCAGCATGACCACCTTCCCCCTTCGCCTTTTGAGCGTTCTCGGGGGCATCATTTCGGCCGTCGGGATCGGATTCGGTCTCTTTCTTTTTCTGATGAGGCTGATCCATGGGCCCGACTGGGCGGCCCAGGGCGTTTTTACCCTCTTTGCCGTCCTCTTCATCTTTATCGGGGCCCAGTTCCTGGGCATGGGCCTGCTCGGCGAATACATCGGCCGCATCTATCACGACGTGCGGGCCCGACCGCGCTATTTTGTGGAACGGGTTGCCGGGAAGAGCCGGATTACGAGAGCCCCGGCCGGGACGGAACCCGAAGGCCTGTCTCCGAATGAGGAGCAGCTTCCACAAAGGGCGGCGCGGTGATACCGCTTAAGGAGAAGACATGAGAGCCATTGTTCTGGCCTATCACGATATCGGTTGCGCGGGGATTGAAGCCCTTTTGCGAAAGGGCTTTGAAATCGCCGCAGTCTTCACCCACAGGGACGAGCCCGGTGAAGAGATCTGGTTTGATTCCGTTGCAGAGCTTGCCGCCTCTTCCGGGATCCCCGTCTTTGCCCCTGAGGACATCAACCACCCCTTGTGGGTAAAAAAGATCAAGTCCCTTGATCCGGATATCCTTTTTTCCTTCTATTACCGCTCCTTGCTCCGGCCGTCCGTCCTTGAGATCCCGCCCGCCGGCTGTCTGAACCTTCACGGCTCCCTCCTTCCCAGGTACCGCGGTCGATGCCCGATCAACTGGGTGCTCATAAAGGGCGAAAAAGAAACAGGCGTGACCCTCCACTACATGACCTCGCGGCCTGATGACGGCGACATCGTCTGTCAGGAAAAGATCCCCATCAGCCCGGATGATACGGCAAAGTCTCTCCATGAAAAGACCGCACGGGCCGCCGCTGAGATGTTGGACAGCATCCTTCCCCTGATCAAAACGGGAAAGGCGCCCCGTATCCGGCAGGACCCTTCCAAGGCCACTTACTACGGTGGACGCCGACCGGAGGACGGCGAAATAGAGTGGGCCCATTCGGCAAGAGAGGTGAGAAACCTGGTCAGGGCCGTAACCCGGCCTTACCCGGGCGCCTTCAGTTACGTGGGCGCCAGGAAGTGCTTTTTCTGGGCGGTGACGGAAATGCCCGAAAGCGGTCACAGGATGCGACCTGGTACGGTCCTTTCGACCGATCCCCTCCTGATCGGGTGCGGAGGGGGGGCGGTCCGGGTGGATTTCGGCCAGTTGGACGGAGGTGTGTACGTGAGCGGGTCGCAGCTTGCCCGGGAACTCGGACTGGCGGCGGGGATGACCTTCGGCCCCACTGCCGGCCCCAGGGCGGACGCGGTCCGGAAGAAGAGCGTCCTCATATTGGGTGTGGACGGGTTCATAGGGAACGCCCTCAGCGAACGGCTCCTTGAGAGCCGGAAATACGAGGTCCACGGAATGGATTTGCACTCGAAGTGCATTGAGCGCCTTCTGGACAGGCCCGGCTTTCATTTTGATGAAGGAGACATCTCCATACACCGGGAGTGGATAGAATACCATATCAGAAAGTGCGATATTGTCGTGCCTCTGGTGGCCATTGCGACACCCGTGGAATACACGCGAAACCCCCTTCAGGTCTTTGAGCTTGATTTTGAGGAAAACCTGCGTGTGGTCCGATACTGTGTGAAATATGGGAAGCGCCTTGTCTTTCCATCCACCTCCGAAGTTTACGGCATGTGCGAGGAAAAGGAATTCGATGAAGACATCTCCAACCTGGTCCTTGGCCCGATCCGGATGCAGCGCTGGATCTATTCCTGCAGCAAACAGTTGCTCGACAGGGTGATCTGGGCCTATGGGCAACAGGAAGACCTCGGATTCACCCTGTTCCGGCCCTTTAACTGGATCGGACCGAGGCTCGACAGCCTGACCTCCGCCCGGATCGGAAGTTCCCGCGCCATCACACAGCTGATCCTGAACCTTGTCGAGGGAACGCCTATTCAGCTCATTGACGGGGGCGCTCAGAAACGGTGCTTTACGGATGTTTCGGACGGCGTCGAGTGCCTTTACAGGATTATCGAGGACAGGGGCGGGGTCTGCAATCGACAGATCATCAATATCGGAAATCCCGAGAACGAGGCCAGCATCAGAGGGCTGGCGGAGATGCTCGTCCGGAAGTTCCAGGAGCACCCCCTTCGATCAAAATTCCCCCCCTTTGCGGGTTTTCGCGAGGTGGAGAGCCGATCATACTATGGCGCCGGGTACCAGGATGTTCAACACAGGAAACCGAGCATACGGAATGCCCGGCGGCTCTTGAAATGGACCCCCACCGTTGGGCTGGAGCAGTCCGTTGAGCGTACTCTGAATTTCTTTCTCGAAGAGGCCATCAGGTGCGGGGAGTTTGAGGTGAATCACGACACCTCGCGCGACCTTTCCCTGGTGTTTTCCTTCACCGGAGATCTGCCGGCAGGCGGTTGTAACGGCTCATGATCGTAGGTCTCAGGATTGACGTAGACACCTTCCGGGGTACCAGGGACGGCGTGCCCAACCTGTGCGACCTTCTCTCCGAACAGGGCATCGTCGCTTCATTCTTTTTTGCCGTAGGCCCGGATAACATGGGACGGCATCTGTGGCGCCTGATCCGCCCCGCCTTCTTCATGAAGATGCTGCGCACAAAGGCCTCGAATCTCTATGGATGGGACATCCTCCTGAGAGGAACCCTGTGGCCCGGCCCTGTCATCGGGGAGGAACTCGGAAGGATCATAGCCCTGGCCTCCGATGCCGGCCATGAAGTGGGGCTCCACGCGTGGGATCATCATGCCTGGCAGGCACATTTAGATACCATGGATGCCGGCGCGATCTCCCGATCCTTGCGCAAAGGGGTTGATCTGCTTACGGGGATTCTCGGCCGTCCACCGGTTGCCTCGGCGGCGCCCGCCTGGAAGTGCAACGATGCCGTCCTCGTCGAGAAGGCCAAATTCCCCTTTGCTTACAACAGTGACTGCAGGGGAGAGACCCTATTCCGTCCTGTCGTGGATGGAAAAAAACTCCTCCAGCCCCAGGTTCCCGTTACCCTGCCCACCTATGATGAAGTGATCGGACGAAACGGCGTCTCAAACAACAATTACAACGAGCACATGCTTAACCTGCTCAAACCGGAGGGGCTGAACGTGCTCACCATTCATGCGGAGGTGGAGGGCATCTCCTGCAAGCCCATGTTTGAGGGGTTCCTGAAAACGGCTCGCAGCAAGGGCGTCTCCTTTGTTCCCCTGGGGGCTCTCATCAGAAATAATCCGGAGATAGGATGCGGGGCCCTTGCAGCCGGGGAAATACCGGGCAGGGAAGGCTGGATGGCCCGGCAGGCCCCTGCGCAGCCCTGCCCGTCGAGAGGATTCGGATCTTGAAAAAGTCTTTTGTCGCGGTGATAGGGTTTTTTCTCCTTCTTTACATCCTCCCCCTAGGCGTGCGGCCCATGACAGTACCGGATGAGGCCAGGTATGCCGAGGTCCCCAGGGAGATGCTCGCCTCGGGCGACTGGGTCGTCCCCCGGCTCAACGGTCTTCGGTATTTTGAGAAGCCTGCGCTGGGATACTGGGTGAACGCCCTTTCCATGACCCTCTTCGGGCAGAATGCCTTTGCCGTGCGCCTGCCGTCGGCCCTGTCTGCCGGGGCATCGGCCTTGGCCGTCTTCCTCACGGTCCTCAGGTTCGGTTCCGGGGTCCCCGCCGCCACCCTTTCGGCCGCCGTGCTCCTCACCAGCCTGGAAGTCTTTGCCGTGGGGACCTTCTGCGTCCTGGACAGCCCCCTCTCTTTTTTCCTGACCGGAGGCATGGTCCTCTTCTTTTTCGGTTTCATGGAAAAATATCTTGGAAAAAGAAGGCTCTTTTTGGCCTTGTCCGGGCTCTTTTTCGGCCTCGCCTTCCTGACCAAGGGATTTTTGGCCTTTGCCGTGCCCCTCGTCTCTATCGTGCCCTTTGCCCTCTGGGAAAAACGGGGGAAGGACCTTCTCAAATGCTCGTGGCTTCCCATGGCTGCGGCCCTGCTCGTCGCCTCCCCCTGGGCCTTGATGATCCACCTGAGGGAGCCCGATTACTGGCACTATTTTTTCTGGATCGAACACGTCAAACGCTTTCTCTCCCATAATGCTCAGCACGGCCAGCCGTTCTGGTATTTTATCGGGGTCTTTATCGGGGGCGCCCTGCCGTGGACCTTCCTCATTCCGGCCACGGCCTCGAACCTTTGGAAGGCAGGGCGAAGTCTCCCGCTCATCCGCTTCTCCCTTTGCTGGCTCCTGTTCCCTTTCATCTTTTTCTCCCTCTCCCACGGCAAGCTGGCGACCTATATCCTCCCCTGCTTTCCGCCCTTTGCCGTCCTTACGGGCATCGGGGTCATGGGCTATCTGGAAAAGGGGAGACAACGGGCCTTTGTTGCAGGCGGAACCCTCGTCGCCCTGATGATCGGTCTGCTCGCCTTTGCCCTTTTGTGGCTTCAGCTGGCCGGCCCCTCACCTTTAAGGCCTTATCATGCGGGAGAGACCTGGAAGTGGCTGGCCGGGGCCGCGGGGCTGCTCTTGTGGGTCTTGCTGCTCATCCCGGCCCTCTTCTCCCGGATTCCCTGGAATAGACTGGCCCTCTTCTCTGTCGCTCCATTGCCCATCCTGCTTTGTGTACCCTTTATCATGCCCGACCGGATCATCGAGAAAAAGGCCCCCGGAAGGTTTTTGCAGGAGCAGGCGGACAGGATCGGGCCCGACACCCTCCTCGTCTCAGAGGATGATCCCATTCGCGCGGTCTGCTGGACCTACAGGCGGGATGATGTCTATGTCCTCATGGACCCGGGAGAGTTGGGATATGGACTCAGTTACGCCGACTCGAAACACCGGTTTCTGAACCTTGAGCAACTCAACCATCTGCTCACCCGATATCGAGGAAAAAGAGGGGTGGTCCTCATCATCAAGACCGATCGTTTAGAAGAATATCGCAGCCGCCTGCCGAGGCCCGCCTTTGAGGTTAGCAAAGGGCGCTTTGCACTGGTCCAGTTTTAGATCATCAGAGATCAAATCTGATACTGCCAGAGGACATGAGAACGATCATGGAGGGCTGCTCACTAACTTCTCGGGATTCTCGGATGTCGCTTTGATACCGAGTCACCGTATGATGACCTCTTTAGAACCGCCAAAGCATGGAAACCTGAAAGAAACCGGAAGAAGGTTGGCCCTTCTTACGGCTCGCTCCTTCTCTGCATCTCTCTCCTGATCGGTTTTCAGCCATGCAATCAGGAACCCTGAGAACCGGACGCCGGCAGCGCCGAGCAGGTAACTGATCGTTGCAGGATTCAACGGTGTCAGGCGCAGAAGTACCTGCAAGCGAAATTCGTCACGACTGACGGCGCGTTGGATCGCAGCCAGCGACGGTCTCGCCGCAAGCGTCCGCTGGATCCGTGCCCGCAAGAGTTGGTGCGCGAGCGCGAACTGAATCGCCGCGGCTAGGAAACTGCCCGCCAGGACCGCCGCGACGCCCCAGCCCAACCCGAAAAGAGCACCCGCGATGATGCACAGCACCGTGTCAGGCAACAGGACCGACGTCGCCAGGGCGAACAGTCCGACGAATGCCAGCACACCCCACGGGCCAAGCTTCGTGATCCATGACTCGATCGCACTGATGTGATGTTCGATTTCTCGGCCCCCAACAACAATGGCGACGATCAGCAGCAGCCCCACCGCCAGGTAAAGGAGAGCTGCCCGGGAGTAGGCCCGTGCCAAGAACCGTCGCACCCGGTCACCGGCTTCCGTATTCTCCGCGCTGTGCATCGCTGCTCCTCCAACTGTTAGGCGTCACTTCTTGGTACCGAGGTCTGACAGCAATTCGAGTTGAAGCTCCTGTATTTGCACAAGGCGTTCCCACTGGTGCGAAAGAAGATGATCAACCTTTTCATGTAGGTGTCGAATCTCCAGTTCAGCCTTGAGGTTTATCTGATAGTCATGCTGCGATCGAATTCAGTCTTTTGCTTCCTGGCGATTCTGACTCATCATTATGATTGGTGCTTGGATGGCTGCAAGACAGGAAAGAATGAGGTTGAGGAATATAAAAGGGTACGGATCAAGCGGACGCCATAGCAGCACAAGCGAGTTCATCCCAATCCAAATGAGGAGGAAAACTCCGAAGCAAATAAGAAATGCCCAGCTGCCACCGAATGTGGCGATCTTGTCTGCCAGTCGTTCGCCAAAGGACCAGTTTTGCTCGAACTCGGCATCAATGGCTGCCTGGATTAACAACCCCAACACAGAGCAAATTGGAGTCTAATTTATAAACATGGGTGTCTCTGGATATTTGAGATAGTGAAACCGCGATTGAGGGATCCTTGTGGGAATGGCTATCAGAGGGCTTCAGAGGGAGCCACGGTGAGGCAAGGATTGTGTGCAAGGGGAACATCAGGGGAGGGCAACGAAAGAGGAACATCCTCATATGAGAGGAAGCGGGGAACATGACGTCTGCTGGGAAAAGCGCAAAGAGAGAGGAAAGATCAGGCGAGAAGCTGGAGACTGATGCGGGTCAGAGGGAATAAGAATGGCCAAAAGAGCTTATTCCAGGAGGGCGCCGTACTTGAGCAGTATATCCCTTTTGGAGAT
>JAZDGZ010000637.1:0-2631 GCA_043806375.1 Pseudomonadota bacterium
CTTGGGCCCTTCGTCCTCAACCAAGACGGAGATCATTCCGCTGGAACATGTGGGATCTCAATACCCCACCACTTTTGATCCATCGACTTATTAAAGGTCTGTGCGTTGGGATTTTTATACTGCCACAGACTGAACTTGCTATGGTCCCAGTTCTTATACATGCTATCGTGCTGCCAGAACTCTGACTTGGTCGCTGCAGTGCCGCAACCAAAAAGAAACGCACTCATCAAAAACAGTAAAAGCCATCTTTTCATAATTCACCCCTCCATTCCCTTTCTCCGGAAGCGCAAGAATCCGAATATTCCCCGCTCCCTTCTGTCAAGCCCTAGTGACTCACTCTACCAGGTTTTTGTCTTAACATCGGAAGGCCATGATACCCCTTCATCGCGTGGCCAACCAAGTGCCTCCCCAAGCCGCGTTAACCTCTTTGTCTGAGATCATACCTACACTGTATCTATAATAGAGCTGATTCGGGGTAAGTCAATAGTATTTTATAGCTTTTTGAACGGCGCCGACAGTGCCATTTACAATAAATTCTCTCCTTGAGTCCCATTCGATTTTGGAAAAAGACCGCCGAGCCCCTTCAGGATGGTAAAACCGCTTTTCACAAGAATGACAAAATCTTACATTTCTTGGCATCTTGTGACTTTTTTTGCACATCCCGGGGTTCCCCTTCTATGGATGCCAGCCTAATCCATTGAATTTTCATGAAAATAACTCGCATGGCCTCCTTGCATGATTTTTGCATAAACCTGATGTGGCGAGGAGAAATGGGGTGTGGAGCTTCGTCTCAGAGGCCCTGCCCATATCAAAGGGTTTTTCCCTTCCCCAGAGGCGAGTGAATGAGATTCTTTATTCTTTTATTGGCCCTAGCTACACTGACCGCGGGATGTGCGAGCCCTCGGTTCCATCAGGCAAACCAAGATCAAGGCGCAGGGCAGGATCAAACAATCCTTATGCAACGGGCGGAAGAGGAACAGGCCCTTCTGGATAGCAGCGGCATCCTTTATGAAGACGCAATGCTTCAGGGCTACCTGGAGCAGGTCGTTGGAAGGCTTCAGGCCGCCGCCGGCGCCCAAGGGATTGCCTTCAAGATCAGGGTCATTGATGATCCCTATTTAAACGCCTTTGCCTTTGCCAATGGTGCCATCTATATCCATACCGGCATCCTCGCTCGACTGGATAACGAGGCTCAGCTTGCCGCGCTCCTGGCCCACGAGATGATCCACTGCACTCACAGGCATGCCTTCAAAGCCGCCAGGGAGTTTAGGGCCCCGGCTCAAGGCGCCAGATCTTTTGAACGGTCATTGCCCCGAATTGGTCACGCCCAAGACCTCTCCTCCCTGCTTAATGCCCTCAAGTCCATGGCCCTTATAGCCGACTATACCCAAAAACTTGAGACTGAGGCCGATACGGGAGGTCTTGGAATGATGTTAAAGGCCGGGTACGAACCGGAGGAGGCCCTCAGGCTTCTTGAGCATCTGAAATGGGAGGCCGAGGCGGAAAATATCAAAGAACCCTTTGTCTTCGCAACCCATCCCAGCCTCAAGAAACGCATGGAAAATATGGGACGATTCCTCTATAATCTGCCCGGGGATATAGGAGAAGGGAGCAAAAACGAAGCTCTTTTCCTGGAGAGAATTGAGGGGCTCCTGCTGCACAACGCCTCTCGCGACCTAAAAGCAGGGCGTTACGATATCGCACACAGGGGCGTCCAGAAGTACTTGACCATCAAGGGGCCGGACGGGAAGGCCTATTTTCTCCTTGGAGAAATCTTTAGGCAAAGGGGAGGGCCCGGCGACAACCACAGGGCCAAGGCCGCATACAAAACAGCTATTTTGTTCGATGCCTCCTATTCGGACCCTTATAAGGCACTGGGCCTGATTTACTACAAAGAGGGAGAATGGACACTGGCAAAGACCTCTTTTGAATCATGCGTCGCCCTGTCGCCCGATCACCCGGATAGGCCGTATATCGAAGGCTATTTGCAGCGGTGCACTGAAGCCTCCCGTCCTTGGGAGAGACATACCGGCATTTTTTCTAGAATGGGGTGGGGTTCATGAACAGATTCTTGTGGCTTATTTTAATTCTTGCGACGGCCTGCGCGCCGTTCAACAGGATCGAAGGGGGGCCTGATTCAGGCACACGCCATTTTTCGATCCAATTTTCAAAACCATGGATGGAACTGAATTACCGGAAGCATCTGATCTTAACAAAAGACGGGCCCTTCTCCCAATACATTCTCGTTCAGCAGCGCCCCGTTGATCAGCCCTTCAAAAACACGAAGAGAAAGCTCAACGACGGAATGCTTCCCCAGGAAGCGGCCCAAGTCATCCTGGATGAAATGGTCTCCGACCGTGGCCTCATGAATTTTCAGCTCCTTGAGAACCATCCCGCAGTGGTCAATCAATACGAGGGGTTCAGAATTGTCTTCTCTTACAAAACCCCGGACGGCGTGAGCTTTAAGAGCATCTTATGCGGCCTCCTTCAAGGAGAGTGGTTCTATAGCATCCGCTACAATGCCTCCGAAGGCCACTATTCCGACACGGACGTCAGGACCTTTGAAGACGTCCTGCAAAGCTTTAAGATCACAGAGGCCGAATCGGCCTAATAACGCACCGGTTCATCTCG
>JAZDGZ010000638.1:0-3403 GCA_043806375.1 Pseudomonadota bacterium
TGAGCACCCCGCGCAAAGGCGGCGATCATGAGCCCGTTCCAGTCAGTCAGGACCTTGTCGTCCT
The DNA here is from genome assembly GCA_043806375.1 of Pseudomonadota bacterium. Taxonomy (GTDB): domain Bacteria; phylum Desulfobacterota; class DSM-4660; order Desulfatiglandales; family HGW-15; genus JAZDGZ01. The sequence goes on from JAZDGZ010000638.1 coordinate 65, forward strand.
TGTGAGGGTGGACTCTTTTCTTGCGAGCCTCAAAGAGCTTCTTTCGAGCCGACTCCATTGCTTTTTCCAGATCCGGGCGAGGCATTCCCAGATCAGCGGCGATCTCAGAGATCGGCCTCCCGAGATATAGAATGTTGGCCCCCGTGTTTTCCCCGGTCGCCTCTTCCCTGAAATTGCCGCTCTTTTCGACATGAAACACCTTGGCGATCAAATCCGCTTCCTCCTCGCCAAGGATCTGACGTAGTTCCTCTCTTGTCCAGACGTAGAATTTCCCTTCCTCGCCTTCGCTGTCTGCGTCTTCGGCAGAGTAGAAGGCGCCTTCAGGGGAGGTCATATCCCGTAAGACGTATTCAAAGATTTCCCTGGCCGTATCCCCATAAACCCCTTCTCCTGCGGCCTGGTAGGTCTCGAGATAGGCCAAGGCGAGCATCGCCTGATCGTAAAGCATCTTCTCAAAATGGGGAACTAGCCACTCTCTATCGGTAGAGTAGCGGTGGAAGCCAAATCCGACCTGGTCATAGATGCCGCCCCAGCGAATTTTCTGAAGGGTCTTTTCGACCATCTTGAGGGCCTCCGAATTTCCGGTCCGTTTCCAGAAACGAAGCATAAAGAAAAAATTGTGGGGAGTCGGAAACTTGGGCGCGTTACTGAACCCACCGTATGTCTTATCAAACCGCTTGGAAAGCTCTTCATAGGCCCTGTCCAGCACGGAACGATCAAGGTCTCCGCCCTGGCTCTCTTTTTCAAGTCCCTGGAGGCTCTGGGTGATGCTCTCAGCCGAGGCCAAGACCTCGTCACGGCGGGTTCTCCACGTATCTCTGAGCCTGGGGATGAGTTCCATCATGCCTGTTCGGCCAAAACGGCTGCCTTTGGGGATATAGGTTGCTGCGAAGAAGGGCCTCTTGTCCGGGGTCATCACGATCGTCAGGGGCCATCCCCCACTTCCTGTCAGCATTTGGCAGGCTGTCATGTAGACGTGGTCCAGATCAGGCCTCTCCTCGCGATCCACTTTTATAGAGACGAAGGTCTCGTTCAGGAGTCCAGCCACTTCCGGGTCTTCAAAGGATTCCTTCTCCATCACGTGGCACCAGTGACAGGTCGAATAGCCTATAGAGAGAAAGATCGGCTTATTCTCACGGTGAGCCTTTTCAAAGGCCTCGTGCCCCCACGGGAGCCAATTCACGGGATTATGGGCGTGTTGAAGCAGATAGGGGCTTTTTTCATGGATCAATCGATTCGAAGGATTCTCGTCTTTTTTCGGTTTTGAGCTATGTGTCATGGGTGGATGCCTCCCAGGGTATTTATGGGTCTTTTTTATTACCATAACCATCAATAGAGTCTTGACAATCATGCAGCCTTTGCCGGGGGTGGTGACGGCCCCCTGGAGATAGCTGTGGCGCTAAGGTCTTGGCAAATGGAATGATCGGTGGGAGACGAAGAAAGGCGGTCCTTGACAGGATAGCGTCATGCCGGCTACACGGAAGGGACAAGGGCCTCAAAAATACCCCTTTTTTTGGAAAAAAATACGTACTTCACCCTATTTTCTATCCAGAAAGATTGGCGTATTGATTGATTGGCTCAGAGCGCTAAGAGAATCGCGCATAATGGGTCGAAGCTTTGAAGGCCTTCGGAAAAGTTCCGTCGGTTTTGAACTGTCAGAAGAAGAGAAAGGAGATAGAGGATGAGCAAAACAGAGCAGAATCTCAAAGATGCATTTGGTGGAGATTCCCAGGCCAATCGCAGATACCTCGCCTTCGCGCAACAGGCGGAGAAGGAGGGTCATAAACAGGTGGCAAAATTATTCAAAGCGGCCGCAGAGGCCGAGACCGTCCATGCCCACGCGCATCTACGAGCCCTCAAGGGGGTCAAGAGTACGGCCGAGAATTTGAAAGAGGCAATATCGGGAGAGACCCATGAATTTAAGGAGATGTACCCGGGCATGATTGAGGCAGCCAAAGCGGAAGGACAGAAGATAGCGGAACGGTCCTTTGACTACGCCAACAAAGTGGAGGAAGTTCACGCAGGGCTTTATCAGAAGGCGTTGGACAATCTCGGCAAGAACGAAAACGTAGACTACTATGTCTGTTCGGTATGCGGCATGACTGTTGAGACAGAAGCCCCTGAAAAATGCCCCGTTTGTGGCGCTGCGGCCAAGGCCTTTTCCAAGGTCTCGTAGACGAATTCTGGAAGGGAAAAAGGGAAAGGGACCATGGGAAAACCCGAAGAGATGTGGCAATGCCAGACCGCAAGCTGTGGATACATCTATGACCCGGATCGAGGGGACAGGAAGGGCAAGATCCCCAAGGATACCCGCTTTGAAAATCTTCCGGAGGACTGGAAATGTCCGGTCTGCGGGGCCGGCAAAAAGATGTTCAGGCGCCTCGCATGATATGAACAGGCTCTGTGGGAGTTAGGAGAAATGGCTTGACAGGTCGGTTTCTATCACTAAATTAGGAATTATTCCTAATAAGAGAGAAACAGGCCCTTTGAATCAAGACCAGAAATTCAGGATGACCCATCAGCGCCAAGTGATCTTTGAGGAGGTCAAAAGGGACCATTCGCACCCGACCGCCGATGAGATTTATGCGCGGGTGAGAGAGAGATTGCCAAGGATCAGCATGGGCACGGTTTATCGAAACCTAGACATTCTAAACAGTTGCGGGCTTATCAGCAAGATCCAGCCGGGCCTACCCCAGATGCGGTTCGACGGCAATACGCAGGATCACTATCATATGACCTGTACGGATTGCGGAAAAATCGAGGATGCCCCCATCGAATCCCAGGATGACCCGTTGGAGAGGCTCGAGAGCGCCCTTGGGCATCTGACCAAGTACGGCATTTTCGGGCACAGACTGGAGTTTTTCGGGCTTTGCAGGGTATGTATGGAAAAGGGAAAAGATTTGTTCCAGGATGAGGAGCAAAGATCCGGTTATTAGAAAGGGAGGGAAAAACCATAATGAGTAAACTGAAAGGGAGCCAGACGGAAAAGAATCTACTCACATCCTTTGCGGGTGAGTCCCAGGCAAGAAACCGCTATACCTATTTCGCAAGCCAGGCGAGGAAGGAAGGGTTCATTCAGATTGGGGATATCTTTGAGGAGACGGCCAACCAGGAGAAGGAACACGCCAAGAGGTTTTTCAAGTTTCTCGAAGGAGGGGAAGTGGAGGTCAAGTGGAACTTCCCTGCCGGCGTGATAGGCAACACCCTGGAGAATCTCAAAGCGGCGGCAGAGGGGGAGCATCATGAGCATACGGAAATGTATCCAGGGTTCGCTAAGGTTGCCAGAGAGGAGGGTTTCACTGATGTCGCCGCTACATTCACGGCCATCTCTGTAGCCGA
>JAZDGZ010000639.1:0-5835 GCA_043806375.1 Pseudomonadota bacterium
CATGGGCGGCATCGTCATCGTCGAGGTGGTTTTCGGCTACCCGGGTCTCGGGCAATACCTCCTGGAGTCGGCCCTGTACAAAGACATCAATGCCCTGGAGGCCGGGGCCATGATCCTCGTCACCGTGGCCGTCGGGACCCAACTCTTCGCCGATATTGTCTATACGTTCCTGAACCCTCGAATCCGTTACACATGACCGTGACGAGGCCCATCTTTGGGTCGTCTCCGCGGGGGGACTCACAGAGCCGAAGAGGCATGATCATTGACCCCAACCTTGCATAAGAAAGGTCTATCGGACCTATTCTCTATGACTGAGAGTATTGCCAGCAGCAGGGAGGTGGTGGTCGCTGAATAGTGAAAAATCAGGATCGAAGGCCGGGTTCCGGCGTCTTCCTGCGATGGGCAAGGGCCTCCGGCAGTTGGGGCGCACTGGATGTCCATGGATATGCAACAAGAGGGTTAATGTTGAGGAGAAGCTGTGGCAGTAAGCAAGGAAACGGCGATTTCCCCTGCAGGGGATGAAAAGGCCAGGCCTCTGCGCCGCCTTTGGGGTAGCCTTTCGATCATCTTTTCATCGAAGATTGCCACGATAGGACTTGCCATCGTGCTTTTCTGGATCTTTGTGGCCATCTTCGCTCCTCTCGTGTCGCCCTACACGCCCCTCGAACAGGACTGGAAGTCCCCCAATCAAGGCCCATCGAGCAGGCATATATTGGGGACCGATGAACTTGGAAGGGACCTCTGGTCCCGGCTGATCTACGGCGCACGCCTGGTCCTCGTGATTCTGCCCGTTTCAGAGAATTTTTGGATCCCCGGGGGCACGGCTTTGTGGGGCGTTTTCGCAGCCCTGATCGTCGGGGTTACCCTCGGCCTGGTCGGGGGTTACCACGGGGGATGGCTCGACGAGATCGTCATGCGTCTTCTGGACGCCATGATGGCCGTTCCCATCATCCTCCTCTACCTGATCATCATGGCTGCCTTAGGGGCCTCCGCCATCAATGTGGTCGTTGCCATTACCATCGTCGGCACCCCCGGCATCGCGCGGCTGGTCCGGAGTCTCACCCTTGATATCAGGACGAGAGAGTATATCCGGGCTGCAGAGACAAGGGGCGAAAGCCGGTGGCATATCATGTTCATTGAGATCCTGCCCAATGCCCGCGGTCCGATTATCGTGGATGCCATGCTCCGGGTGGGATATGCCATCTTCGCGATGGGGACCCTCGGTTTTCTGGGGCTAGGGCTGCCACCCCCCTCTCCGGACTGGGGGAGCATGGTTGCCAAGGGAAGGGAGTTCATTCTGGCCGGGAGCCCCTGGGCGGCCCTCTGGCCCTCGGTGGCCATCGCGTCTCTGGTGGTCGGCCTGAATCTGTTGGCCGACGGTCTGAGGGAAGAATCGATGCGATATCAGTGATGAGAGGTCCCCATGCGATGCTGTGGGAACTGATCGAAGGATAAGGAAAACAGTGGGGCAAAAGATTCTTATGGAGCAAGCGCCTGCGCATGAATGATATGAGTAAGGCCACAGTGCTTGAGATTGATCATCTCACGATCGCCTACGAAACCCGCAGGGGAGATGTAGAGGCGGTGCGGGACGTGGCCTTTGCCGTGAAAGAGGGAGAGACCATGGGTCTGGTCGGTGAATCCGGGTGCGGAAAAAGTACCATCGCCTTCGGTATCGTGAATTTTCTGGGACCCAACGGCAAAATCACAGCGGGCAGTGTCCGCTTTCAGGGAGAGGAACTTGTAGGCCGATCAGAGGCGGAGTTGAAGAGGCTTCGGGGCGACCGGATCGCCATGGTCTACCAGGAACCCATGCAGGCCCTCAACCCCTCTGTGCGCCTCGGGGAACAGCTTGCCGAGGTGCTTGTATATCATACGGATATTTCGCGACACGAGGCTTGGGAACGCTCTGTGGAGATGCTCAAACGGGTCCACATGCCCGATCCGGAAGAGGTCATGAGGCGTTATCCCCATCAGATCTCGGGCGGACAACAGCAGAGGGTGGTCATTGCCATGGCCATGCTCAACAACCCGGCGCTGCTTATCATGGACGAACCAACAACGGCCCTGGATGTGACCGTGGAAGCAGCGGTTCTGGACCTGCTCGATGAATTGAAGCGGGGTTTCCGGGCCGCCAATATCTTTATTACCCATAACCTGGGTGTCGTGGCCCGGGTGAGCGACCGGCTCTGTGTGATGTATGCAGGACAAATGGTGGAGCAGGGGCCGGTCGAAGAGATCTTTCGAAGGCCTTGCCATCCCTATACGATGGGGCTCTTGGCCTGCGTGCCCCGCCTCGGTGAGAGCAAGGCCGACGCAGTGCTCCAGCCCATTCGCGGCCGAGTGCCGCCACCCGCGGAACGGCCCAGGGATGCCTGTATCTTCGTTGACAGGTGTGATGATGGGACCGATCGGTGCCGGCAGGGGCTTCCCGGATTAGAGGAGATCACAGAAGGCCATGTGGCACGCTGCATCTATGCGAGGGATATCGACAGCAGGCCACGAAGGCCCAGAAGGCGGGCCATGGCGCAGGCGCGGGGGTCGTCGGATCAAATTTCACCCTGCGAACAAAGCCTGCTGGAGATCGAGGGGCTGAAGGTCTACTACCCTCAGGAGTCCTCCTCGCTGGTGAGTCTTCTGGGCCTTGGAGAGAAGAAATACGTCAAGGCCGTGGACGAGGTGAGCGTCAGCCTGTCCAGGGGCAGGACCCTTGGCATCGTCGGTGAATCGGGGTGCGGCAAATCGACCCTTGTCAAAGGGCTGATCGGCCTGGAGCCGATCTCCGGCGGGGATATCCAGTTCCTCGGCGCGGACGTCTCCCTGCCCGTCTCGGAACGGGATACCCGTCTCATCAAAGAGATGCAGATGGTCTTTCAGAACCCCGACTCCACCCTCAACCCCTCATACGCCATAGGCCGGCAAATCGCCAGGCCCATACGAAAGTTCAAGACCGTGCCAAGGCGCCTGGTGCGGGACGAGGTGATCCGGCTTCTCAAGGCGGTCCGCCTCGATGCCTACTACTTTGATCGGCTCCCCCGTCAGTTGAGCGGAGGGGAGAAACAGCGCGTCGGGATCGCCCGGGCCCTGGCCAGCCGCCCGGATCTGATCATCTGCGATGAACCCGTCTCCGCCTTGGACGTCTCGGTCCAGGCGGCCGTGATCAATCTCCTCCTGGAGATCCAGGAGGTATACGGTTCTTCCATGATTTTCATCGCCCATGATCTCAGCGTGGTCCGGTACTTTTCCGATGACATTGCGGTCATGTATCTGGGTCAAATCGCAGAGGTCGGACCGGCCGAGGCGATTTACGCCCCCCCCTACCATCCTTATACCGAAGCACTCCTTTCGGCCGTTCCCATTCCGGACCCTGATGCCGAGCAAAAAGAGCTCCGCCTCAGCGGTGATGTGCCGAGCGCCCTTCACCCACCCAGGGGATGCCGTTTTCATACGCGATGCCCACGCCGAGGAGGGTTGCTTCCTGAAGGCGGCAAGATCTGCGAAACAGAGCCCCCTCCCTGGCGAAGCACGCAGGGGGGTCACCGGATCCTCTGCCATATCCCACTCCAGACCTTGCGTCAAATCGAGCCCGTCGTGCATGGACATTCGGCATGAAGGGGGCAGCCTCTTTTCCTTAAGGCCTGAAAATGGGGGACCTCCTGCCGACGGTGGTGGTGTTTGGCGGGGTAAGATGAATGCGACCACCCGGGATGGCGCGGGAACGCTCAAACCAGGACCGGCATTCTGCTCGGATACTGATCAGCCGGCGGTTTACTCCAGGACAAAGATGTTTTTCTTTCTGCACATGTCCTTGAGGATCTTGGGCCAGACCGTGACACTCACTTCCCCAATGTGGGCCTTCTTAAGGAGGAGCATCAGGGTCCGCGACTGCCCGATGCCGCCGCCGATGCTGAGAGGAATTTCATTCTTAACGATGGCCCGATGATAGGGGAGCTTCAGCCAATCCATTTGGCCGGTGATCTCCAACTGAGTCTTGAGGGTTTCAGCGTCCACACGGATGCCCCCTGACATGAGTTCGTGCCGGCGTTTGGTCACCGGGTTCCAAACCAGAATGTCTCCGTTCAGACCGTGCATGGTTCGCCCGTCCGTCGAGACGGTCTCGGTCACCCAGTCGTCATAATCGGCGGCCCGCATCTCATGGGGGTAGCCGTCCTCGAGGGTCCAACCGATTCCAATAATGAAAAGGGCCGGATGCTTTTGGAGGACCATGGTCTCCCGTTGCTTGCGCGGGAGTTCCGGGTACATCTCCAGGATCTCTTCAGCGTGGAGGAAGGTGATCTCATCGGGCAGATCGGGATATTTCTCCGACTTAAGCTGAGGGAAAAGCTGTTGGGCAAAAACCTCAGCACCCTTGATCACCTTCCAGATCTTCCTCACCACATCTTTGAGAAAATCCAGGTTTTGCTGTTCTGCGTTGATGGCCTTCTCCCAGTCCCATTGATCCACGTAGGCGCTGTGGTCATGATCGAGAAAGTAGTCCTTTCGGACGGCCCGCATGTCCGTGCAGAGCCCTTCGCCCAGGTCCATTCCGAACTGCTTCAACGCGATCCTCTTCCATTTGGTGGCAGCCTGGACAATCTGGGCGTCAAGGGGATGCCGGTCGTAGTCGTTGGAAATATGGAATTGAATCGGGGTGCGCGAGCCGTCCCTGTCGAGCATGTCGTTGACACCGCTCTCCACGTCCACGATGAGAGGGACGGTGACCATCATCAGGTTCAGCTCCTTGCAGAGGTTTTCCTCGATGTAATTTTTTACTGCAGAAAGGGCCTTCTGCGTTTGCTTGGGTGTGAGCGCCGAGGCGTAGTCCCGGGGCAGGATCTTCTCCAACTCCTGGTAATCTCCAAGGCCTGGTCCGGCCAGGTCTGCCTTCTTGTCAGATAACGGGTTAGTCATACTCTTCACCTCTCCTTTAAAGATTTTTTCCAATGACGCCTTGCCTTTGCCGACAGGGTTGCAAGAGGCAGTCCATAGAGGCCGGAGCCACCTACTCCAAGCGGACCTTGGGGATAGGCTCAAGCCAGGCCTCTTCGCCGAAGGTTTCCCGCATTTTTGCCGAGAGGGCTTCAAGGGCCGCCATGTCGCTTGCCTCGACCACCAAATCGGTGTCATCCAGCACACCCAACTTGCCGTACTGCGCTATGATATCCGCGGCTTGGTGGACATCAACGGTGAACCAGCCCTTCATACGCCGAAGCAAGTCTTTTCCGCGAAGAGGCCGTTCGATCGTCAGGTCCACCTCACGGTATTTTGCTTTCCATCCCAGGACAGCCGGTTTTTTGACCACCGGCCGGACCGGGTCATGCATGGCGGCACACTTAAACCATAATATCGCTCTTTCCATGGTATCTCTTTTGTCTCAGCAATATGGATTTGAAACTCAGAGCTCAGGAAATGGCCCATTTTGATTTTCCTGGCGACTCTGTGGTATGAATCGTAAAAACAAGAGCGGTCTGAATTTGATTTGTCGGTAAAATTAGTAATGAGCCCTAGTTCTTGTCAAGGAAAATAGAATCTCCCGCCTTGGTATTGTAAAAGCGTTAGACCTTCCAGATCGACGGCAACAAGGGAGAAAGCAGGCTGCCAAGGGCTTTCCCAAGGCGTAAGCAAGAGAGAAAGGAGTCTTTAATGGATATTTTTGAGACCATGCGGCAGAGAAGAAGCGTTCGGGCCTATCTGGACAAGCCCGTTTCACGAGCACAGATCGAGGAGGTGTTTGCCTATGCCGGCCTGGCGCCGTCGGCCATTAATCTGCAACCATGGGAATTCGTGGTCACCTATGGTGAAGAAAAGGACCGTCTGGTGCGCCGCCTCAAGAAA
>JAZDGZ010000640.1:0-3079 GCA_043806375.1 Pseudomonadota bacterium
GGCTGTGAAGTTTGTGTTGAAACGCCTCATCAATATTCACAAGATCAGTATCTCCTCTTGTTGGGGACTGAAGGGAACAAAGGCCTATCCTTAGCTGGTTTATGGCTATTTTCGTCTATCGGTATCTCCCGATAGACTAAAAGATAGGGTCCCCTCTCTGTCCTCCGTGCCTCAGTGGTGAATACGTGAGTGTATTTAGAAATCCCCGTACTTAGTAACAGTAGGGCCGTCGGGTGGGGAGATAGGGTCGAAGGGCCTTTTCGAATCTCGCCCTATTTGCGCCAGTATTCGGGGATAAGCAAGACGATCACCGTGTAGATCTCAAGGCGGCCCAGGAGCATGCAAAAGATCAGGGTCCATTTCCCCAGGAAGGGGACCTCCAGGAAGTTTCTCGCCGGACCGACAAACCCGAGCCCGGGGCCTACGTTGAAAATGCAGGCCGCCACCGAGCTGAAGGCGGAGATCGGGTCGAGGCCGACGAAGGCCATGATGATCGTGGAAACGACAAATAGCCCCAAATAGAGGACGAAAAACCCCCAAATGCTGCTCATGATTTCTGCGGGGACAGGCTTGCCGCCCAGTTTTACAGTCGTGATGGCATGGGGATGGATGATCCTGAAGATCTCCTGGTAGGCCTGCTTGCCGAGAAGCATAATCCGCATCGTCTTTAGGCCCCCGCCCGTAGAACCGGCCATACCGCCCAAGAACATGCACAGGAGCAGGATGTTGCGGGAAAAGGAGGGCCAGATATCATAATCTGCAGTGACGAAGCCGGTGGTGGTGATGATGGAACTCACCTGAAAGGCGGCGTAGCGAAAGGCGGTTGTCAAGGACTGGTACACCGGGCCGTAGATATCGAACGTGACCAGAACGATGAAAAGCCCCACCATGGTCAAGAAGACCCGGCACTCGGGGTCCCTGTAAAAAATCCGGAGGTCTCCTGAGAGGAACCTGTAATGAAGGGAAAAATTGATGCCGGCCACGAGCATGAAGAAAATGATGACCCCGTCGAAATAGGGGCTGTTATAGTGGGCGATGCTGGCGTTCAGGGGAGAGAATCCGCCCGTAGGCATGGTGCAGAAGGTATGGGATACCGCCTCGAAGAGGGGCATGCCGCCTCCGAAGAGCAATATGATCTGAACGACGGTAATCAGGATATAGACCTTCCAGAGGGTCTTGGAGGTATCTGAAATCCGTGGCTTGAGCTTATCCACGACAGGGCTGGGGATCTCGGCCTTGTAGAGCTGCATGCCGCCGACTCCCAGAAAAGGAAGGATGGCAATGGAGAGGACGATGATCCCCATCCCCCCGAACCATTGCGTAATGCTTCGCCACAGGAGAATGCCCTCGGGAAGTCCCTCGATATTGGTAAGGACCGAGGCCCCCGTGGTCGTGAAACCTGAGACGGATTCAAAATAGGCATCGGTGAAATGGGTTATGGAACCCGAGAGCAGGAAGGGGATGGCCCCGACCAGGCCTGCGCCGAGCCACCCCAGGGTGACGATAGCCACACCGTCACGATGATTGAGCTGGGTCTCTTTGTCCTGCCTTGTCCCCACAAAGAGGAGCAGGCCCAAACCCGAAGAGAGGAGCATGGAGTAATAGAGGGCCCACGCGCTGCCGTCATCATAGATCAGGGAGACGAGCAGCGGCGCGGACATGGATATGCCCAGGAAGAAGATGAGGATACCGATAAACCGAAGTACGCGCTGGGGATGCATCAGAAATAATCCAGTTTCACGGTGAGGAGCTTTTCCAGTTTGGGAACGACCTTCTGAAGGGCGAAAATGATGAGCCGATCTTTGGCCTTGATCACCGTGTCTCCGCGGGGAATGATAATTTCGTCCCCTCGGACGACCGCTCCTACAAGGGCCCCTTTTGGAAACTTCACCTTTGACAGGGCAATGTTGACGATATCGGATGTTTCCAGGGCCTCCGCCTCGATGGCCTCGGCATGTTCACCCTTCAAGGGGGCCACGGAGATGATCTTGCCCCGCCTGATGTACTGCAGGATGGCCCTTATGGCGGAGAGCCTGGAGCTGACCACGGTATCAATCCCTATGGCTGAGACGAGAGGAATATAGCTCAGCTTGCTGATGCGGGTGATGTTCCGTTTCGCCCCCAGGCCTTTGGCGAGCAGTGATATGAGGACATTGCTCTCTTCGTCCCCCGTTACAGCCACCATGAAATCCACGTCGCTGATATTCTCTTCCTGGAGCAGATTCCTGTCTGTCCCGTCTCCGTTGATGACGATCACCCTTTCCAGTTTTTCGGCAAGGGCGGCACACCTCTGGCTGTCTTTGTCTATGATTTTGACGTTCAACTTTGTCTGGTCCAGGGCGGCGGCCAAAGCACTCCCCGTTTCCCCCGCCCCGACGATGATGACCCTTCTGACCTCTCTTTCTTCAAGGTCGAGAAGACCCAAGACGGCATGGACTTCCTCGGTCCGTACTACAAAATAGACGAGATCATTGGCATGGATGGTGTCTTCTCCATGGGGGATGAAGACCTGCTCTCCCCTCACGATGGCTCCCACAAGGATCTTTCCTTCAAACCCCTTGAAAGAGAGGAGCTGACGGCCCGCCACAGGGGAATCAGGTTTCACGGTGATGCCGATCAGTTTCACCCGTCCCCCTACAAAGTCGATAACGTCGGATGCCCCGGGCACGAGCATCAGGTTGCGTATGGTATCCACCATGACCGATTCCGGGTTGATAATCTGATCGATCCCGAGGATATCCTGGCTAAAAAGATCCTTTTCCTTCAGGTACTCCTGGCTGCGCACACGGGCGACCTTGAGGATATAGGGATTCAGGTGCCGTGCAAGGAGGCAGGCGATCAGATTGACCTCGTCGCTGTCAGTAGCCGCAACCAGCATGTCGGCATCCTTAATGCCCGACGTCTTGAGCATCTCCGGGCTGGTGCCGGAGCCCAGCAGGGCCTGGACGTCCAGGTTCTCGGTGATACGCCTTATCTTTTCCGGGTCCTTGTCAATCAGGAAGACATCCTGGTTTTCCTCGGAGAGCTTTTGGGCAATATGAAAGCCTACCTCGCCCGCCCCGACGATGATGATTTTCAA
>JAZDGZ010000641.1:0-4067 GCA_043806375.1 Pseudomonadota bacterium
TCTACCCCCTGCTTTCGAAGCTATTCAATCCGATCCCGCCTGATGATCAGCAACCTGCTAGCCCTTCTTCAGGACTTCGTCGATCATATCACCCGTAACCTTCATTTTAGACAGCTTCTCCCCGGTAAGGTAATACTTCCCTTCTACCGCAAGTCTTCCCTCCTCCTCCAGTTCTTCACTCCATTGCCCCAGAGAATAACCGAACCAGGGACTCTGAGGCTTTAGGGCCGGAAGTCCCAGCTCTTCCCAGATCTCCTTTGCCCTTTCCATGTATTCCTTTTTGGGCAGGGACACGGGAGGGAAAGGCTCCTTCAGGGTCGCGTCTATCAGCAGGGCTGAATCAATCGCCTCGATGATTCTTCTCCCCGCCATATCAAAAGGGGGCCCATGGGCCTTGGTCCTGTTCTTCACGATAGCCGTATCCTCTGCTGGTCTCATCCTGTAGGCCAAGGACCAGAGGATGGCGTCCAGGTTATTGGGATCGATATCATCGCTGACCGCGATAAGGCTCTTGCCCACCGCAGGCTGGAACACCAAGGCGGAATACAAGGCTCTCCAGACTTCCTCCTTGCTCGGGTCCTTGAGCTGGATAAAAATGACCCTTCTGAGATTGGTCAGGGCCTCATGGAGGACGACTTTCGTCACACTCGGGATGCGGCGCTCAACCCTGAGGTAATGAAAAAGGGTGGCCTCTAAACCGGCTGTCTTTATGACACTGCTCTCACTGGGGGTGACCTGGCTCATCCAGGAGACAAAGATGGGGTCCTTCCTGTGGGTAATGGCGGTGATCTCAAGGTTCGGGTTAAAGGTCCTAGGATCCATATAACCATGGGATTCACCGAATGGGGCTTCAGGTTCTATATAATCGGTAGGGATCTTGCCTTCTATGACGATCTCCGCCTCAGCAGGGACCTCTATATCTACCGTCTTGCATTTGACCAGATGAATCGGACCGTGGGCCAACCCCCCGGCCACCGCAAGTTCATCCACACCGTACCGCGCCCTGGTTACAGAGGCGTAAGCAACCGTCGGTGAACCGCCAATGACCAACGCCGCTTCCAGCGGAATTCCCCTCTCCCGGCACATCCGCCAGTGCATGGCGGCGTCTTTCTCATCAAGCCCGATAAAATTCAGCCCCAGTTTGTTCCGTGCCTTTAACATGGCTCGGTAGTTACCCACATTTCTGATACCTGTTTCAGGGTCCTTGGTAATGAGCATGGAACAGGTAAGATAGGGGGCGTTGTCGAAACCCGGCGTCGAAATAGGAACCGGGAATTGATCCATTCCCACTTCGGTCAATTCCTCCCCCATGTGCACCACCTCCTGCACCGGACCCTCTGGAACGAGTACCGGCTCAACAGGGTTGGAAAGGTCCTTTTTCCAATTCGCTACGACCTCGTCGACTTCATACCCCAGGCCGACGGCGTAAATATATTTGGAGGCGGCATATGCTCCAACCACAACAGGGATACTGTACCTCTTGCCCCTGCTGTCTACGACATTTTCGAACAAAAAGGCCCTTCTGTCCTCCTCGGCCAGGCCTCCGCGAAATTGCCACCGCACCAGGGGATGAAGTTCCGTGTCTTTGTTTATTTCCCTTTTGACCCTCACCAGGAGTCCCTTCTCTTCCAATTTCTTGAGATGGTCCCTGAGGTCACCATAACCTCGTTCCATATCCAACCTCCTTTCATCCCGCGCCTCTCAGACCCATCCGGCCCAAAGACCATCATGGATCAGAGGAAACGTCTCTCTTGAAAAACAAAAGGCTCCCAACTCCCTGAGCCTTGCACCCTGTTATACGTCGCAGTCCTCCCCTCGCAAGAGCGGGAGAAAGAAAAAGCCCACCGCATCAGACGGAGATTTCAGGAAGCCGTCACCATCGTTCTTTGAGACCACACGGTCCATTTAAGAGAGCAATATCCCCTCATAAAGATAAAGTCCAAGGCCCTGCAAAACAAAAACAATGAGCAACATGATCAGACCCAGCCCAAGCGCCAGATACCATTTTTCACCGGAAATCATAATATAGGCGAAGACTCCGACAGGAACAGCCACCATAAACCCCGCCAAATAGATTAACAGGATGAGCCCTATGACCGATAGCCCGGCAAACAAGCCGCTTCCCTGCGGCGTTTTTTTACCCTTTGCGTCCGGCTCTTTCCCGGAAAGAAATTCCCTGACGATTTGAACTATTATAAGTATGCAGACAGGAATCCCAACAAGCACCGGCAACAGGTATGACTTTATACTGTAATGCGTCGATCGTCCGACGATAATAACCATAAGCGCCAAAAGAAAGAAAAGGAACAGGATCTCTTTTGTTCTCTTGCTCATCCCTGCCTCCTTGTGCCCGTTCGGGAAAGGGTCGTCTTAATTCTGTCCCAGTTGAAATAGATGATCATGAGGATGATCAATGAGAGGGAAATGGGCCTTACGAAAAATCCCTGCCACCCGTAGGAATCCAGGGTAATGAAGAAATACTTCTCTGCCAGGTTGGCCAGGACAAATCCCAGCATGAAGGCGGGCCTGTTGTAGCCAAGCTCCTTCAAGGCAATACCCAAAGCTCCCAGCGGCACCATGATAAATACATCCATCAGGGAACTCTTTGGAAGATAAGAGCCGATACAGCAAAAGGCCAGAATCAAGGGAATAATGAAACTTCCTCTGATCGAGGGAATCTTCGTCAGATATCTGGAAAAAAGAATCACCACGCCCGATCCCGCGACATTGCCCAAAACAAGGGCTAAAATCATGGTATGGGCGACGTCCAGATGTTCCACCAGGAATAGAGGGCCGGGTTCAAGGCCGACGATATAAAAACCCCCCATAAGAATGGCCATGCCGGCGCTTCCCGGAATGCCGAGGGCCAGGGTCGGCAGCAACGCGCCGCCCTCCTTTGCATTGTTCGCACTCTCTGGCGCGATAACCCCCTCTATACAGCCTTTGCCGAATTGATCTCGATTCTTGGAGCTTTCCTTGGCAGCGCCATAGGCCACAAAGGGGGCCGTCTCCCCTCCGGCCCCCGGAATGATTCCAATCCAGATCCCGATAAGACTGCTGCGCAGAACCAACCCCCAATGGCGGAACACGGCCCTTCCCCCCTCCCACACGGCTGACATGGAGGTTTCACAGGTCGTGGCTGTTTGGGCTATGGTGCCTCCTCTGGCAAGGGCGATCATTTCAGGTATGGCAAAAATGCCGAGGGCCAGCGGAATAAGGGGAAAGCCGTCGTAGAGATAGGTCCATCCAAAAGTGGCCCTGGGCGCCCCCGTCACCAGGTGATACCCGACAAAGGCGAGCACGATGCCCATCCCTCCGCTGATCAGCCCCTTGACCATAGACCCTCGGCCAAGGACCGAAATAAAGAGGATCCCCAAGAGGACCACCACAAAGATCTCCGGCGCCCCAAAATAGAGCACCACGTCAGAGACCAACCAGGAAAGGATGAAAAGGACTACGGCGCCGATCACTCCCCCCACGGCGCTCGCCGTGACGGCCGCCCCGACCGCCTGGCTGCCCAGTCCTTTTTGTGTCATAGGGAACCCGTCAATCAGGGTCGCAGCATTGGCAGGCGCCCCGGGAATCCCGAGCAGGACGGCCGTCACCGACCCGCCCGTATAAACGATCGCATGGGCGGCCAGGAGAAATGCCAACCCCAGGTCAGGAGGCATCCCATAAATGAGGGGCAAGAGAACGGCCAGGGCCGTCATCCCGCTGAGTCCAGGGACAAGGCCGAAGAAAAGCCCAACGCCCACCCCTATTGCCATATACGCCCAAAAGATGAGGCTGGTAAAGTTAAGAAGTGCAGCAGACAACGCCTCCCACATGGCTTCCCTCCCTTGGATTTTTCTCGGCGGTCTCTTTATGGGCAAACGCCTGCCCTGAAGGCCCGATTGGGCCCTTTCAGCAATCCCTGCCTTCCAAAAGGCCGGCGCCTCAGTTACCCTTCTTAAAGACCACCTCTTTGAGTTCCGCTTTTTGGTCCGGGCCTATTTTCACGATCTTCTGCATCAGGGCGCGCGTCTTCTCGCCGTCAAGAAACCGGGGTTCGTCCTGTTTCATCTTTT
>JAZDGZ010000642.1:0-2166 GCA_043806375.1 Pseudomonadota bacterium
GCTTGATCATAGGCCCGGGCCACTCCCATGCGCTTTTGATTGTTCTCATTAAGATATTTCAGCTTCACCCGGAGTATGGCGGCCTGCAATTCATCCAGTCTTGAGTTGAAGCCTGGTTCAAGGCTGATTCGTTTTCGATCCCACCCGTACTGGCGGAGGGCGAGGAGCCTTTCGTGCAATTCCGGACTGCTTGTAGTAACGGCCCCGCCGTCCCCAAGACAGCCCAGGTTTTTGGTGGGGTAGAAACTGAATGCTCCCGCATCGCCCCAGGATCCGACCTTGCGCCCATGGTAAACCGCACCGTGAGCCTGGGCACAATCCTCTAAGAGATAAAGGTCATGCTGTTTTGCACATTCGAGAAGCGGTCGAAGGTCGGCTGGATGACCGTACAGATGGACCGGCAAAATAACCTTGGTCCTTCCTGTTATGGCCTTTTCGACCTCTTTCGGGGCTATGGTAAATGAATTGGGATCGATATCTGCGAAAACCGGCTCCGCTCCGGTCATCTCAATAGCGGCTACGGTGGCGACAGCAGTGTGAGAGACTGTGATCACTTCGTCTCCTGGTCCAACCCCCAGGGCCCTCAAGGCAAGGTGAAGGGCCTCGGTGCCGTTTCCCACCCCAACCGCATATTTTACGCCTGCGTACTCAGCGAATTCCCTCTCAAAAGCCGCGGTCTCTTCACCAAGGATATAGGAACCGCTTTTCGAGACCTGATGGATAGCCAGATCAATGGCAGCTTGATGCGAGAGGTAATTTGCAAGAGGGTTATTTTGGGGAATCATAGGTAGTGGTCAACGTGTTGATAGTAGTATTGGAAGGTTTTTGAAAGTCCTTCCTCTAAATCGGTTGCCGGACCCCACTCAAGGGCGAGGCGGATCTTGTTAAAGTCGGCGAAGTAATCTCCGATATCAATGGGCTGTCGATCTTTTGGGAAGGGGACTACGAGATAACTCCCCCTGCCATGGACTCTGACCATCAGCGCCGCCAGTTCTTCCAGGTTGATGTGCTCAGGGCTTCCCAGGTTATAGATCTGGCCGTTTACTTCCTCTGAAAGGCCGGTCATGAGCAGGGCTGTGACCACGTCGTCTACGTAATTAAAGTCCCTGATCTGGCGCCCGTTACCCCAGACTTCTATGGGTTTGTCTTCGATGAGATACCTTATCCAGATTCCTAGGAATGTCTGACGTGCGTCCTTGATTCGCATTCGGGGGCCGTAGGTGTTGGTAAGACGCAAGGCACAGCTCCTGATCCCGTAAACGTTGTAATAAAGGACGTGATACCATTCACCGGCCATCTTGTTGACGCCATTTACATCGGTCGGATGTAAAGGATGGGCTTCGTGAACAGGCAGAAAATCAGGCCTTCCGTATACTTGCCGGGTGCTGGCATAGACGATCTTGATGGTAGGGTTGTGCTTGCGGCATGCCTCAAGAATGAATAACTGAGACCGACAATTGATGTCGAGATCCACGAAGGGATTTTGCATGGAATCAATATGGCTCGTCTGGCCGGCGAGGTTGAAGAGATAGTCCTGGTTCTTGACCAAATGGGCCATGCTAAATTCATCCCTAATATCGGCAATATTGATCTTGATGTGATCTTCGTATCCGCTGAGATTGAAGAGATTTCCGCCGTATTCGGGGATCAAACTGTCCACCGCTGTGACTCGTGCCCCGAGATCAGCGAGCCTCCTTGCGAGATTGCTTCCGATGAATCCGAGGCCACCGGTGATGAGGACCTTTTTCTCTTTGTATTCTCCAAAATCCGTCATAAGATTCCGTATAATTAGAGATTCTAATAATTTACCATTTGAACGAACATTTTTCAACAACCTTTTGGCTGGAAGAGGGTCGAGTGGGGCCAATCATCAGTTTTTTATGGGTTCCCCCATCCAAGCGGTATGTAATTGGAATTGCTTATTAAAAGTGAATATGATAAGCTTTGCATGTATTATCCGAGTTCGGTAGCGCTGAAAGCGGTGGGATAGGGATGATAAAAAGAGAAAGATCCTTCAAGCTGGGTCCCTGGTTTTCCGATATTCTGCTCATTTTTCTATTATCTCCCCTTTTCATAAACCCCTTATTCAGTGCATACTGGATCATGGTGGGGGAGGGTAAAGAACAAATCCTAAGGGTCATCGAATTAAACCAGGGCATAGGAGAG
>JAZDGZ010000643.1:0-5535 GCA_043806375.1 Pseudomonadota bacterium
CCGACAGCCGGGCCGACAGCCGGGCCGACGGACAAGGAACCCGCGAAGGTGGATGACGAGGCCGCCAGAAAGGCCGAAGCGGAACGTCAGGCCAGGCTGCGGGAATTGGAAAAAGCGCAAAAAATGAGGGCAGAGCTTCAGGCGTTTGAATCGACCCATATTTACTTTGAATTCGACAAGTCGGATCTCAAACCCGAGGCCCGTGTCGTATTAGAGAAAAAGGCCGCTTGGCTGCGCACGTACGGGGACTATAAGGTCAGGGTAGAAGGACACTGCGATGATCGGGGCACCAACGAATACAACCTGGCCCTGGGAGAGAGAAGGGCCAATGCAGCCTTCAGGTACCTCAATGCCTTGGGTATCTCTGCCGACAGGATGTCAACCATAAGTTATGGGGAAGAGCGTCCGGTTTGCACCGAACGTAATGAAGGCTGTTGGACCAAGAACAGAAGGGATGAGTTCAAGCTTGTAAAGTGACCCTCCGTTCGCGCCAGAGCCATAAGACCGAGATCTCTTCATAAATGCGGCATCAATCAACCGCGGAGGCCGCAGGATTTCAGATGGATGTCAACCAGAAGGCGGACGGGGCCGGCCTGCTCAAATCAGGTCGGCTCCTGCCATTAACATTTAGCATAGGCAGTGATGATGGACATGTGTTTGCGTAAAAAAGACCTTTATAGGCTCTGTGTTGGCGTCATCATTTTTTCCGTCATTCCTTTTTCCTCCTGTGTCTATGATAAGGAATTTACTTACCTAAACGACCAGATGATTGCACTCAATAAACGGGTGAAAACCCTTGAGGAAAACCTCGATACCAAGGTGAACCGCGATATCGATTCAAAAGTGACGTCGATCCGTTCGAATCAGGCGGATCTGAGGGTGGAGATAGAACAAGTCCAGGGAGAGGTGAAGAGGCTCTCCGGGAGAGTTGAAGAGAACGAACACCTCATCAAACGCGCCGTTGAAAGAGACCTGGGCGATCAAGACGCCGCTCGCAGAGAACAGAGCCAACTCAAAGAGAAGGTGGCTGAGATGGATGCGCTGGTGAAGCGGCACGAAGGGTATCTGGGCTCCGGAATGCCGGCTGTGCGGGAGAAAATCAGACCGGGAGTGAGCCCGGTCGAGCAGGCGGAGGTGAAGAGGGAGCAAGGGACCAGCATAGTGGAACCCAAGTCCGGAGAATTGGTGCAGTACGAGAAGGCCCTGGCCTCTTATCGGGAAGGAAACTATGAAGGGGCCATGGAGGGGTTCACCGACTTTCTGAAGAAATACCCGAAATCGGATCGTGCCGATAACGCCCAGTTCTGGATCGGAGAGAGTTACATGGCTCTCAAACAATATGAACAGGCCATTCTGGCCTTCCAGGAGGTCATCAAGAAATATCCGGAGGGCAACAAGGTCCCGAACGCCCTCCTTAGGCAGGCCCTGGCTTTCCTGGAGATTAAAGACAAGACCAGTTGTGAACTGCTCTTAAAGAAAATCATCAAGAATTATCCGGGCTCAAGTGAGGCAAAGATTGCCGAAAAGAAGCTTGCAACGTTAAAATGAGAGATCAAGAAAAGCTGCTCTGACATAAGTGCGCCAACCATCCTCCAGAATTGCATCTCTTTTTCACCTCCTAACTTTCAGTGAAAATGTGACGATGGCCATACTCGCCAGCCTGGTCGGGCTGGCGGGTGGATTTGCGGCCATCGGTTTTCGTTTCCTCATCGAATTGATTCAATCCCTTTCCTTCGGTTCAAAGGGAGACCTGCTGGAGCTTGCCTTTTCGCTGCCATGGTACTGGAAGGTATGTGTCCCTGCCCTTGGGGGTTTGGTGGTGGGGCCCCTGATCTATTTTTTCGCCAGGGAGGCGAAGGGCCATGGTGTGCCCGAGGTCATGGAATCCGTGGCCTTGCGAAGCGGGATTATCAGAAAACGGGTTGTCATCGTGAAAACCATGGCCTCCGCCATCAGCATCGGGACAGGTGGCTCTGTGGGGAGGGAAGGTCCAATTGTCCAGATAGGGTCTGCCATCGGGTCGAGTATAGGCCAGTTGCTAAGGGTTTCGGCCGACCGGATCAGAACCCTGGTCGGCTGCGGTGCGGCTGCCGGGATTGCCGCCACCTTCAATGCGCCCATTGCCGGCGCCATGTTCGCCCTTGAGATCATTCTCGGGGATTTCGGCCTGGCCACTTTCAGCCCCATCGTGATTTCGTCGGTTACGGCGACGGCAGTCTCCCGTCATTTTTTGGGTAATTTCCCGGCCTTTCAGGTCCCGTCCTACCAACTCGTCAGCGCCTGGGAACTCCCGCTTTATGTGCTGCTGGGCCTTTTTTGTTCCCTCGTCGCAGTGACCTTCACAACCACCCTTTACAAGGTCGAAGATCTCTTTGACCGGGTACGCTTCCCGGAGTACCTGAAGGCCGTAGGCGGAGGGTTGATGCTGGGTCTTATGGCTCTCCTCTTTCCGCATATCCTGGGGGTCGGGTATCCTGCCATCAATCTGGCCCTTCTCGGGAAGCTTTCCTGGGCGGTCATGTTGCTTCTGGTTGTGTTTAAGATCATGGCCACATCCATCACCATCGGCTCGGGAGGTTCCGGCGGGATCTTTGCTCCTTCACTCTTTCTGGGGTCCATGACAGGCGGTTTTTTCGGGACTGTGGTCCACTCGCTTTTACCCGGGATCACGGCCTCGGTCGGGGCTTACAGCATTGTGGGCATGGCGGGTGTGGTGAGCGGGACGACGCATGGACCGATGAGTGCCATATTGATCCTTTTCGAGATGACCGGAAATTATCGAATCATCCTCCCCCTGATGATCGCATGTATCGTCAGCTCCGTGGCAAGCGGCCAGTTGTTAAAGGATTCCATCTACACCCTAAAGCTGGCCAGAAGGGGAGTGAATATCAAGGCCGGAAAAGAGGTCAATATCCTAAAAGCCATGCGCGTGAAAGAGGCGATGAACCCCGAGGTGGATACCATCCCGGAGAATCTTGGCCTCGGCAGCCTTGCAGAGAAGATTTCCAGGAGCAAATATAACAGCTTTCCCATAGTCGATGTATCGGGCAATCTGAGCGGAATTCTCTCGTATGTTGACTACCATGATGTTGTTTTTGATGAGAACCTGGTGAACCTGGTCGTGGCCAAAGAGCTCGCCACACAGAACGTGGTTACCGTATCAACCGATGACAGCCTCTATACGGCATTGGAAAGGATTACGGCCAAAGATTTCTCTATCCTGCCTGTCGTCTCATCTCACAACCCGAAACAACTCTTGGGTGTCCTCACGCGCAGGGATATCATGGGCGCCTATAACAGGGCGGTGATCAAGAAATCGGTCCTAAATGCTTAGGGAAGCCATCCGCAGATCTCCTTCTCTCGCGCCATTAATCACCAAGGATGAACGGATACCTCACAAGGGGGAACCATCTCCTAAGCCGGCAAGACGCCGCAACCCAATCCCCATTCGAATGATGAATATCGAACAAGGAATATCGAATCACGAAGTCAGTTCCCAGAAGTCTTTACTTCCACATTGGACATTCTACATTCGATATTCTGCGGTTTACCCGCCGGCGGGTTTGCTTTTTAACTTCTACGTAAAGGACAGAGGAGTTACGGACATGTTCTAAGGGCGTTCACGGCCTGCATCGCCTGCAGGGGCTGAATCCTTCCCAATAAGCGGCCTGGCTCTTTTCGAACCTTATGAGACGATGGCCGGATAGTTCTCCGGCAAGAGGACAGGAGGGCCTGTGGAAACGATAGGAATGCCTGTTCCCGAGATAATAGGGTTCCACGCCCTGTGGCGCCCTGCTCCACAAACCGAGTTTTTCAGATATGGCCAGTCTCTGATGATCACGCAACAGGGTAAAGTACTTGTGGTTGGAGCCGGTGACCATGGCCCATGCAAGCCCTTTTCTTACCAGCAGGGCATTCACCATGTCGCCTTTTTCCGTAAATACGTAGGCAAGAAGGCGGCCGTAGGAATCCTGTTTTTCCAGATCAAACTCCAGTGTCACCCGCCTCCCTCTCACCAGACTTCGATTGAAATCCATTGATTCACGGGCCATAAACTCGTCTTTCCGCCCGTCGCGTCCCATCTCAGGCGCATCGATTCCAATGTACCTGACATGTTGACCTGTCTCTAAGAGGATGGTATCCCCATCGAAGATGTATTTGACTCGATAAGATGAGGGGTGGGCAAAGGATAGACCAATAAAGGCTATAAATAAAATTATTATTATATTTTTGCGTTTCATGGCATATAGTTATACTTAATTGTTCAGAATAAAGCTTGGAAATAGGGAATAAAAACTAAATATATAAAGATAAGATATTTTTATCTTCTATTAACAGTTTTTTATTGACTTTATAGGGTTTAGATATTATATATACTGGCATAACGCATATAATAAGAAAAGTGAATGAGAAACGATATTGGGGGTAGAAAATGCCACAGATAATGACTACCAAGGAGTTGGCCAAATATTTAAAATTGCATGAAATTACAATTTGTAAATATGCGGCGGAAGGAAAGATCCCGGCCATCAGGATCGGAAGGGTCTGGCGTTTCGATAAAGAAGCCATTGACAAGTGGATCAGCGGCGGACAAAAAGGCGAGAAAAAGGTATAAATGGACGATAGAAACCAGGATATGAACATCGCACTCGCTGATAGCACGGGTGCCTTGATGATGATCAACAAGAAAGAGAGGAGGCTTCTGAAGGATCTCCTCGCAATGAGTTTGAAGTCCCCTAGCGCGAGGAAGTGGATTGCCACGAAATTGGGCCCGGAATACGTAGGAATAGGAGATAAACTGCTCAAGAGCATGGGCGGGGAATAAACGACCGCACGTCTCGATTGTAGTCATCGATGTGGCTACCGATATATGAGATGGGGGCTCCGCCAGGCAAGAAAATTCCGGATGCCTGCCTGCCATTCTTCCATCATTTCAGAGAGTTCCACCCCAGTTTCTAATGCCCTTCTGAGGGACGAATCGCCCAATATCAGATCTATCGGCATCTTTTCAAACTCGTATTCGTAAGGGGGGGGCTTCCAAACAAGGTCTTCCCTGTGATTGACGATGATTGCCTTGAGGAGGGCCATGGAGGTAAAGTAGGGGCGGTAGATTCCAAGATCCGTGATGTGAATCATGAATCCCCGGCACGTTTCCCCTTTCCACTTGTTGAAGGTGGGACGAAAGGAGATTTCCTGAAGAACGCACCCTGCGGTCGCCTCGGGATGCAGCTCCCGGAGGATCTCTTTGGTTCGCAGGAACGGGGCGCCGAAGATCTCAAAGGGGCGGCAGGTGCCCCTTCCCTCTGAGACGTTAGTCCCTTCCCACAGGACCTGGCCGGGATAAACCTGGGCGGTCTCAGGCAGAGGCATGTTAGGGGAGGGCATTGCCCATTTCAAACCCGAATCCTGCCACATCATCCGCCTGTTCCAACCCTTCATGGGGACCACATGCAGATCGCACTCGATTTCAAAGACATGAACGAAGATTCGAGCCATTTCGGCCATGGTTAAGCCGTGTCTCATGGGAAGGCTGAA
>JAZDGZ010000644.1:0-6871 GCA_043806375.1 Pseudomonadota bacterium
ATGAACGCCCTGGTCATAGAAGAGGGCATCGAGATCAGCGACACCTTTTTCCGTGACCTGGCCATCACCTACCGCGCCGTGGCGGAAGAGATGATCAAAAAGTACTCTGACGATGCGGCCTTCAGCAATCTGAGCTATGACCGGGATAGGGAAGAGGAAATGGTCAAGAATATCTTCCAGAATTCCATCCTCTCCGCCGGGGAATTGCTTGCCTCGCCCTATAGAATGACAGAAAGATTTCTTAGATTTGTAAACACCTATCCGGAGTTCAAGCCCTTTCTTGACAACGGGCTTGCAGAGGCGATTCTCTCTGTGGAGGCGAAGGCACAGCAGAGCATTTTCGAGACCCCCCAGACGGTCTCCTGGGAGCGGGTCTACAACAAGCTGCCGCGAATCTACTATGATCTGATCGAGGCGGTTGAAAACGAGAAAAGGAGGCTCTCGTGAACGGCCGTGCACCGGACAGATCCCAAGAGGTGCCTTCAACGATCTTTAGGTACCACCATTGTTCCTGATATTCACAGACCTGGACGGAACCCTGCTCGACCATGATACCTACGGATGGGAAGAGGCGCTGCCGGCCCTTGATCTCTGCAGGCGTCTCGAAGTTCCGGTTATCCTCGTCTCGAGCAAGACCCGTGCAGAGATGGACGTCCTTCGAAATCGGCTGGGGCTATCCGCGCCTTTCATTTCGGAGAATGGGGGCGGCATATTTTTTCCGAAAGAGGGAACCCCTGAGGCGCCTCCGGGCACGGCCCCTGTCGGTGATGCATGGAAGTGGTCCCTTGGCCGACCCTATGACTCGCTCGTGAACTCTCTCAGAGAGATAAGAACGGCCTTGGGATGGAACCTCAGGGGTTTCTCTGATATGACCCTGGAGGAGATCTCTCGCGTCACGGGCCTCGATTCAGAGAGTTGCCGCTTGGCGGCCCAAAGGGAATACGACGAACCTTTTGTCGTGCTCGGACAGGGGGATGACCTTGACATGGGGCCCTTGCATGCGGCTGCAAGGCAAAGGGGCCTCTTTATGACTTCAGGGGGTCGCTTCCATCACCTCCAGGGAAAAAACGACAAGGGCGTGGCGGTGGAGAAACTGATCTCATGGTACCAGGAACATTCTCCTCGCGTCACTTCAATGGCCCTGGGGGACAGCCCGAATGATTTCAGCATGCTGAAACGGGTCCAGCATCCGGTCCTGGTACGCTCCTCCAGGGAATTCCCGGGGCTGTCAGGAGAAATCCCCGGTCTACGGACGACCCGGGAGTCAGGGCCTCGTGGTTGGAACGAGGCGGTCCTGGACATTCTGAAAGGAAAACCAAAGGGAGGTACTGTCTGATATGTTTGAAGCGGAGGTCAATCCGGAAAAAATAACCCAGGCCGATCTCGTGGTCAGCATCCCATCCTACAAGGAGGCCGACTCCATAGCCTTTCCGACCCAACAGGCGAGCGAGGGGCTGGTCAAGTATTTTTCCGACAAGCGGGCCGTCATCATCAATTGCGATAACAACTCCCCTGACAATACCAAGGAGGCCTTTCTCAATACTTCGACCGAGGTTCCAAAGATCTACATCTCCACCCCGCCCGGCGTGAAGGGAAAGGGAAACAACTTTAGGAACCTCTTTCAAAAGGTGGTTGAACTGAAGGCAAAGGCGATCGTGGTGGTGGATGCGGACCTCGAGAGCATTACCCCTGAGTGGATAAAACACCTGGGCGAGCCCCTGTTCAACGATTTTTCCTATGTGGCACCCCTCTACGTGAGACACAAATACGACGGCACGATCACCAACGGCATAGCCTACCCCCTGACACGTGCCCTTTACGGCAGGAGGGTCCGTCAACCCATCGGAGGAGACTTCGGCTTCAGCGGAGAACTGGCCCGGGTCTACCTGGAGAGCGACATATGGGATGAGTCCGTGGCCAACTTCGGCATCGACATCTGGATGACCACCACGGCCCTTAACCAGGGCGCCCAAGTCTGCCAATCTTTCATGGGGCGGCCCAAGATACATCGGGCCAAGGATCCGGCAGCCTCACTCGGCCCCATGTTCAGGCAGGTGGTAGGGACGATTTTTTGCTTGACCGCCGACTTTGAATCCTACTGGCGTCATGTCAAATACAGCAAGCCGACCTCCATTTACGGGTTTGGATTAGGGGAGGTGGAAATGCCGCCAAAGGTGGATGTGGATAGTGACAAACTCTTCGAGCGTTTTCTTGGAGGCTTTGACCTCTACGGCAGCGTTTGGGAAAAAATCCTCTCCAGGGACGCATATAAAAAGCTCCTCGAGATTCAGGGCATGAAGAAGGGCGTCTTCGACTTCCCTACCGTTCTATGGGCCGCTATCCTCTATGACACGGCCATAAGCTACCGGGATAAGGTCTTGGATACGGATCAGATGTTGGACTCGCTGATCCCCCTCTATTTTGGGAGGACCTTTTCCTTTGTAAAAAAAACCAAAAGGATGTCCACTCGCCAGGCAGAAGAGACGATTGAGGAAGATTGTATGACCTTTGAGATGACCAAGCCTTATTTTGTCAAAAAATGGATGGGGGAAAAAAGTAGGCAGTAAGTGTTGATGGTCTCGTAAAAAGTCCTACACCGGCATTCCATTCATGGTTCGATACCTCACCACGAACGGAAAATCAGATACTTACGGTTGCTTTCAACCGTTCGCCCTGAGGTTTACCCGCCTACGGCGGCGCCAAAGGCGACCAGGGTATCGAAGGGTGAACGGGACTTTTTACGAAGGCATCAATAGTGTTTTGCTCATTTGAGTATTTGAATTTCGGATTTGTCTCGGAATTCGGATTTCGATATTCGTTTTTTTCTGAGATTGTTACTGGGTTTTGAGAACATGTTACATTGCCAAAATCGTGCATAGAATTTTTGAGAATGGGTAAGGGAATCTCTCAGACGTGATAATGGGGCCAGGCTCGTCAGGTAATGATACATCTTTTCAGGATATCTAGAGAGACACAATTGATGGATTCGCCAAAGTCCTATTGGTGTGGCTTTTATTTTTATGGGTGGAGAGGTCCGCCTTCGCGCCTTTAAGTAGTCTCTCGATTCAAAAGGCCGTGGGCGGATCGACACCCCCACGGCCTTTTCTTTCTCTCTTAACGGCGGCCTTGGAGGTGTTCCCTCGGGTTTTTCAAAAGGTCCAAATATCTGACATGGGTTGGGTTTGAGAAAAGAGAAACCTATTAAAGCAAAGGAGAGTAAGGAAATGATAGGCAAAGAAATCAGGATGAAAAGGATCATCAATCCTCGAACGGAGCGCACTGTCATTGTCCCGATGGACCATGGCGTCAGTGCAGGACCCATTCCCGGCCTCACCAATATGATGGATGCCATGAACCACGTGGCCGAAGGAGGGGCCAATGCCGTCGTGGTTCACAAGGGGATCGTCGCAAGGCGACGTGGAAAGTACAGCGCGGACATGGGATTAATTGTTCATCTGTCGGGCAGCACGTCTTTTTCTCTGGACCCAAACGCCAAGACGCTCGTCTGTACCGTAGAAGAGGCGATAAAATTGGGCGCTGATGCCGTTTCCGTACAGGTCAATATCGGAAACGCCAACGAAAACAAAATGCTCGAAGATCTGGGCCATGTGGCACAGGCGGCTTCTCAATGGGGCATGCCTCTCCTGGCCATGATCTATCCCAGGGGGAAAAGGATCAAGAGTGAGTATGATCCGGGGGCGGTTAAGCATGCCGCCCGCCTGGGGGCCGAACTGGGGGCCGACATGGTCAAGGTTTCCTACACGGGCGACTCGAATTCATTCCGGGAGGTGGTGGAGGGATGTCAGATCCCGGTGATCATCGCCGGCGGTCCCAGGATGGACTCTAATCGAGCGATCCTTGAGATGGTTAAAGGCGCCATGGAGGCTGGAGCTGCAGGGACTTCCATCGGCCGTAACGTGTTCCAGCATCAAAACCCTTCCAAGATCGTGAGAGCCCTTTCCATGATTGTTCACGAGGATGGTACGGTCGATGAGGCCTTGGCCTATCTGGAAAACGGGGAAAGGAGAAGCCTGTGAACGGGGAAAGCGCGGATGATAGCAATTGGCGGCGTTTACTGGATAGTCAGAGAGGGGAGATCGATCACATTGACGGGCAAATCATCTCCCTGCTCTCAAAAAGGCAGAGGGCTGCCGCTGAGATCGGGAAGGTCAAGAGAAACCTGGGCATTGAAATCCAGGATCCTGCCAGGGAGCGGGAGATCCTGAGACAATTGACATCCCGGAACGACAAAGACCTGAGCGAGGGGGCCATCAGGACGATCTTCTCCGAAATCATGTCCGCGGCCCGAGCGGTTCAGAAGGATCTTACTGTGGGCTACCTTGGCCCGGAGGCCACCTTTAATCATCAGGCCGCCTTATCCCTTTATGGGCGTCTGGCAACATTTCGTCCCGCCGATACGATCGAGGAAGTGTTTAGAATGGTTGAAAACGGCGTCTGTCAGCAGGGCGTGGTTCCCATCGAAAACTCCTATGAAGGGTCCGTGAACATGACCCTGGACATGCTCAGAAAATATGAATTGAGAATCAGCGCCGAACGTCTTCTCCGAATACGACATCAACTCCTGAGCAGGGCGGTCCGCCTTAATGAAATCAACAGGGTCTATTCCCACCCCATGGCAATCGCCCAGTGCCACCCATGGCTCAAGGCCAATCTGCCATCGGTTCCGGTCAAAGAGGTGACAAGTACCTCGCTTGCTGCAAAGATGGCATCGCAGGAACCTCAAGCGGCCGCAGTGGGAAGCAGATTGGCCGGTGAGACTTACGGTTTGAACACTGTGAAGGAAAACATAGAAGATGACCCGGCCAACGTCACCCGATTCATTGTCATCGGCAAGAGCGAAACCGGGCCGACAGGAAAGGACAAGACCTCATTGCTCCTCTCTCTGAACCACAGACCCGGGGCATTATACGTGGCGCTGGAGCCTGTCGCCCGTCGGGGGATTAACATGCTGAGAATTGAATCCAGGCCCATGAAGACTCGGAACTGGGAGTATCTTTTCTTTGTGGACCTTGAGGGACATGCTCATGATCCCAATGTGGATGGAGCGATCACGGAAATGCAGAATGGCTGTGCCTTCGTAAAACGGCTCGGGTCCTACCCCATTGGGGGTGAACCGTGGGACTGATCCGACCCGTTGTGGGCATCGTGGGGGGCTCAGGGAAGATGGGTTCATGGCTCGCTCGATTGCTTGAGCGGCAGGGGCTCAAGGTCCTGTGCGCGGGGAGAAAGACCCCCCTCAGACCGGCAGAGATGGCAGTCCGGTGCGACGTGGTGGTCGTCTCCGTGCCTGTTTCCGAGACAGTAGAGGTCATTCAGCAAGTAGGCCCGCTGGTCCCGGACAAAGGCCTCCTCATGGACCTGACTTCCGTAAAAAAGAGACCCCTGGAGGCGATGCTGGAATATTCTCGAGCAGAAGTGGTCGGCCTGCATCCCCTTTTCGGACCGGAAACATCAGGATCACATCCCAGGGTCGCCGTATGCCCGGGCAGAGGAAGAGCCGGACTGGACTGGATTACCGGCATCCTCCTTCGCGAAGGGTATGGAATAAAACTCCTTGAGGCAAAGGAGCATGATCGGCTGATGGGGTTCGTCCAGGCCGCAAATCACCTCTCTACCCTGACCCTCGCCCTATCCATCACTCGTTCCGGTCTTGACCTCCAGGAGATTGCGGACGTGGCTACCGAGACCTTCCGCGAGCGGCTGGATAGGATCCGTTCTATCGTCAGTCAGCCTTCAAATTTATTCGCATCCCTTCTCATGGACAACCCGGAAGCCGGAAACCCCCTGGAGCTTTATGTGAAATCCCTTGAAGAACTGAGTCAGATTGTCGGGCGCAACGATAAGAAGGCATTCGGAGCCGTTTTCGCGCTCCTAAGGCAAGTCTTTACCGAAGGAGAGGTTATTTCATCATGAAAGAAGTATGGGTCACTGCGGATCCCTGGAGCAAGGAACTGGTCACAACGGCCCTTGAGGCCGGCGCCGATGCAGTCATTGTCCCGCCGGACAAGGTGTCCAGCGCGAAGGCGTTGGGACTGATAAAAACCGTCTCTGATGACGGGGACCTTAAATGGGGGAAGGATGTGGTCAACGCCGAAATCACATCGGCGGCGGACGAAGAAAAGATCCTCCGTCTCTGCCGTGAGAAAAGGGTCGTCGTCAAGGTCTCGGACTGGAAGATTATTCCCCTGGAGAATCTGCTGGCCAGGGCCTCAAACATCATGGTCGAGGTAGAAGACCTGGAGGAAGCAAAGACCGCTGCGGGTATTTTGGAAAAAGGGGTTGACGGGTTGATCATCAACCAGCGAGATCCCCTCAAAGTCAGGGAGATCATTCATGAGATCAAGAGGGACCATCAGGCCCTCCAGTTGGTGAAATTCCAGATTACCGGCATCCGTCCTCTGGGCATGGGGGATCGCGTCTGCATCGATACCTGCAGCATGCTGAAGGCAGGCGAAGGGAGTCTGATAGGCAACAGCAGTCGTGCCCTTTTCCTGGTTCACGCTGAAACCATTGAAAACCCGTACGTATCCCCCAGGCCTTTTCGAATAAACGCCGGTCCCGTGCATGCTTATGTCATGACGCCGGGCGGGAGAACCCGTTATCTGTCTGAGCTCAGGGCCGGCGATGAGGTCGTCGGTATCAATCCGCAAGGACGCCTCATGACCATGGTCGTGGGACGCGTGAAAATTGAAAGAAGGCCGATGCTTCTGGTCTCGGCCTTGGGGCCCAATGGCGAGGCAACGGTCATTTGTCAGAACGCAGAGACCATTTGTCTGGTCCAGGCCGAGGGAAACGCCCTTTCAGTCGTGCAGTTGAAGCCGGGCGACGAGGTGCTCGGGTATGTTGAAGA
>JAZDGZ010000645.1:0-2833 GCA_043806375.1 Pseudomonadota bacterium
TGTCCAAGAACATTCAGGAAATGGTTGACTGGCTGGAGTTCAAGCTAAAGAAGTAGTTGTTGTTCATTCCTCAAGATTGTCCGCGCTTCGCTTGGACTCCCCACCCTTTGGGTGGGTCTCCGGTTTCGTGCGCCTTGCATCCGGAGCTTCTTACTGTGCCGTCCGTTTTGACGACTTTTTACGAGTTCATCAAACTTGACGGCTTCGTAAAAAGTCAAAGACCAGCACACACCAGCACACCGTTCATGGTTCGATACCTCACCACGAACGGAAAATCAGATACTTACGCTCCATGTCATCCGTTCGCCCTGAGGTTTACCCGCCTACGGCGGCGCCAGAGGCGACCAGGGTATCGAAGGGGGAACGGGACTTTTTACGAATGCATCAAACTTAATGACCTTGCCCGCAGTTCACCGTGAGTCGAACAGGGCTTGCAAAAGTCTCACCCCTATGCTAAGCCAGACTTACGGTTTGCTTTAACCTGAGGCTTTTTCTTGGAATCTTTCGTCAGATGGATGGGTAAATATGACCAAAGAATTCTGGACAGTCACCGAGGTGGTGGAGATTTTTGAAGTCGACGAGGGGTTCCTCGCGGAGCTCGAAGAAGAGGAGGTCCTCTGCCCCCTTTGCCGTGACGACCCTCCGGCCAAGCTCTTTACATCAACGGAACTGGAAAAACTGCGGCTCGCCAAGCTCCTCATCGATGACATGGGGGTAAACCTTCCCGGCGTCGAGATCATCCTGCGGATGCGACAAAGTATTTACGCGATGAGGAGGCAATTTGATGATATTTTGGAAGATCTGGCAGGACGCCTTCGAGAGACCATGGAGGAGAAAAGATGAAGATCGCCTTCACAGCCTGATGTCCCGCCTTAAGCCCTCTTCGTAGTACTGATCCATTTTCCGCACCGCCTGCAGGATCTCCCCATCGTCCGTCTTCGGAACCTTGACCATGAGTTTCACCATCAGGTCACCCCTCTGCTTCGTCTTGACGTTGATTGCCCCCTTTCCCTTTAACTTCAGGGTCTGACCGCTCTGGCTCCTTGCAGGCACCTTGAGATTGACATCTCCATCCACCGTGGGGATGGTGATCGTCCCACCAGCCATGGCCTCCCCCACGGTTACGGGCACATCCATGTAAAGGTTGTCCCCCTCCCTCTTTAATAGGGGATGCGGCTTGATACGAATGACCAGATAGAGGTCCCCCGCCTGCCCGCCGTCGAGTCCGGGCTCTCCCTTGCCTGCCACGCGAACCTTGGACCCCTCCCTGACGCCCTGCGGGATGACCACCCTGATCTTCTCCGTGCCGACCGTCTGGCCCCTTCCGCCGCACTCCGAGCAGGGGTCCCCGGTCTTGCCGTGCCCCTTGCACTGAGGGCAGGGTCTGGTGAATTGCATCGGCCCCTGAGCCACGTTCAACCGGCCGGATCCTCCGCAGGTGGAACAAGTGGTGAGGCTGGATTTGGGGTCCGTACCTGCCCCTTGGCATGTGGAGCAGACCATCGCCTTTTGCATGGACAACTCGGTCTCAAAGCCCTTCAAGGCGGAGATGAGGTCAATGGTCATCTCGTGTTCCATATCCCTTCCGCTGCTGGGC
The DNA here is from genome assembly GCA_043806375.1 of Pseudomonadota bacterium. GTDB lineage: Bacteria > Desulfobacterota > DSM-4660 > Desulfatiglandales > HGW-15 > JAZDGZ01. Next base: position 1,598 of record JAZDGZ010000645.1, read on the forward strand.
ACCCTGCTCCTGAAACCCCCTTGCCCCGCACCTTGACCAAAGAGATCCCCGAAGATGTCTTCATAATTCTGGTATCGACCGAAGGGCTGCCCGCCCATCCCTGCACCTTGCTGCTGAAAAGAACCCCACTTTTTGTACTCCCTCGCCTTTTCAGCATCAAACTTGGCCTGGAGCCCCTCTTCACCGAATTCGTCGTAAAGCTTACGCCTCTCCTCGTTACCCAGGCAGTCATAGGCCCGGGAGATCTCCTTGAATCTCTGCTCAGCCTCGGCGTTGCCGGGGTTGATGTCGGGATGCCATTTCCTGGCGAGTTTGCGGTAGGACTTCTTGATCTCCCCTTGAGAGGCATCCTTCTTGACGCCCAGAATCCTGTAAAAGTCTTGAGCCAACTAGGTCACCTCTTTGAATTTAGCCTTCACAGCCCCGCATACGGGACAATTTTCCGGAGCCTCATCTTCATGGATGTAGCCGCACACCTGGCAGACGTAATATCGGGTCTCACGATCGGACAACATGTTGTTCATCGCCCTTTTGTAAAGGTCCGCGTGCCCGCTTTCAACGTCCCTTGACTGGGAAAAGGCCTTCAATGGGGCATCCTTTCCCTCATCAGAGGCATCTTTTATCAGCCCGGGATATTCATCCACGTTGGCCTTGATTTCGTTCTGGAACGCGGCCTCAAGGTTTTCTTCCGTGGCGCCGATCTTGCCGCGCATCAGCAACAGGTAACGGTGGGCGTGTACCGATTCTGCTTGGGAAACCGCCCGAAAAAGCCGGGCTAGGGCCGCGTAACCTTCCGCATCGGCCTTCCTGGCAAAGGCTTCGTTACGGACAGAGGCCTTGGATTCCGCGGCAAAGGCATAGGCAAGATTCTTTTCGGTCTTTTCGGTCATGACATTGTACCCCCGAATCTCCAGCAGATGATGCACTATACTAGGTGAAAGGCCCCTTGGGGTCAAGGCGTAAAGGGATGAAGGTTTTTCTTGACAAGCGGACTGATTTGCCCTTGATTGTTCAAAGAAAAAGGAGAGACGGATCGAATTTTCTTTCCTTGGGGACCGGCCCCTGACCCTTCGGAAAATCAACCTACGGGAGGAAATGAATGGGACAAAAGATATTGGTGGCATTCGATGAATCGGAGAACGCCATGAGGGCGGTCTCTTTTATCGTAAAGTCCTTCACCGTGGATCACGAAATCACGCTCTTTCATGTCTTGCTCGACACGGCGGCCATATGTGA